>JBMOGP010000027.1:0-12490 GCA_049318285.1 Hyphomonadaceae bacterium | reverse complement strand
TGAATGATCTTGTCGTTGTCGAAGGTCGCGAGCTTGTCCATCTTCGGTGCGTTCATCATGCCGGGCTCGTGGCACATCTTGCACTTGGCCTCATAGAGGGCGGCGCCTTCCGCCGGGCCGGGCTCGGCAAAGGCTGGCGCGGCAAGGACCGCAAGACCGAGAACAGCAGCAGCAGCGAATTTCATAGAAGCCCTCCAGATGACGTAGCGCCCGCTTTTAGTCGGCCTGACCTGAACAGGCCATGACCAAGCTCAGTATTTGCTGACATGCGGCGTTTTGGTCTCAGGAAGGGGTGGAATCGCCCTTTTTGCGGTCGGATGATATAAAGCCCGCTCGATCGGGCGGCCGGGCGATCGCTGGCACGCAAGTGCTGGAGGAAAGTCCGGGCTCCACGAAGGCAAGGCGGCGGATAACGTCCGCCCGGAGCGGCGCTTAACCGGCGCCGGGCCGAGGGATAGCGCCACAGAAAGCAAACCGCCCGGGGTTCGTCCCAGGGTAAGGGTGAAAGGGTGGGGTAAGAGCCCACCGCATTCCTGGCGACAGGGATGGCAAGGCAAGCCCCGCCTGGAGCAAGACCGAATAGGGACGGACGCCAGGAAACTGGCAGGCGCGCTTTCGCGCTCCGTCCGGGTTGGTCGCGCGAGGCGGTCCGCAAGGGCCGTCCCAGAGGAATGGTCGCCCAGGGGCCGCAAGGCCCTGGACAGAACCCGGCTTACAGGCCGTCCGATCGAGATTTTTTCCATTTGCTGTGGACAGGTTTGTAGCGGCCAAGGAGCCCGCCAAGCGCCTGACTTCACGGGAGTTAGGGGGGCGGAATTCACAGGTCGTAAACCACTTATCCACAACCCGGACGATATAGCTCACCGATCTTCCGGATTTGTTCCGTTCGCTGAGGTCCCAAAGGTTAACGGCGGGCTAAGGTCCCGTTGTTTCCCATATAGCCCCATGGTATCCCTAAAACTTCCACGGATGGGGCTCCGTGGCGGGACAGTTTGGGGCGCGATCCCATCCGGGAACAGCGCATAGCGGGCATTTGGGAGCATGTTTCTCTCCTCTTTCGAGAGCAGCGTAGACGCAAAGAAGCGGGTCTCGATCCCGGCCGCCTTCCGTAAGGCGATCGGGCGCGCAGACAGCGTGTTCCTGTGGCCCTCGCTGGACAAGCCGTGCATCGAGGGAGCGGGTCAGCGCCTGATGGAAGAGTTCGACGCCTCGATGAGCGAGCTGGACCTGATGGATCCGCGTCGCATCGCGCTCGCGAACTACATCATGGGCGAGGCCCGGCAGGCGAAGCTGGACGAGGGCGGACGTGTGGTTCTCGACGCCGAGCTGCTAGCGATCGCAGGCGTTTCAGAGAAGGCGAAGTTCGTGGGGCTGGGCGATCGCTTCCAGATCTGGGAGCCCGCCGCCTATGAAGGCGAAAAGGCGAAGATGCGCGCGCTCGCCAGGGAAAACCTCAGTCTGCTCAAGGCCAAGCCGCGCCGTCCCGGGGATGCGGCCGAATGAGCAATGGTCCCGTATCGCCCCATGCAGGCACGCATGTTCCGGTTCTGGCTGAGGAAGTGATCCATGCGCTGGCACCGGTTGCAGGCGCGGTGATGGTGGACGGCACCTATGGCGGTGGCGGTTATGCACGTGCGGCGCTCGCGGTGGCAAACTTCACGCTGATCGCGATCGACCGCGACCCCGAGGCGATGGAGCGGGCGTGGGGGCATGCGGGCAAGGATCCCCGCATCATTCCTGCGGCGGGGCGGTTCGGCGAGATCGAGCAGATCCTGCACGCCATGAGCCGCGACCAGGTCGACGGCATCATGCTGGACCTCGGCGTGTCATCCTTCCAGATCGACGAGGCGGAGCGCGGCTTCTCCTTCATGCGCGATGGTCCGCTTGACATGCGGATGGAAAGGCGCGGCCCAAGCGCCGCCGACGCCGTCAATCACCTGACCGAGGGCGAGCTCGCCGACATCATTCACATTCTCGGCGAAGAGCATGCCGCGCGGCGGATTGCGCGCGAACTTGTGCATCGCCGTCGTTCACAGCCGTTCACGACGACGCTTGACCTTGCAGACGTCGTCGAGAAGGCGCTGGGCGGGAGGCGCGGCAAGCCCACGCATCCTGCGACCCGCACCTTCCAGGCGCTGCGCATGTGGGTGAACGACGAGTCCGGCGAGCTGGTGCGGGCGCTGGCCGCGGCCGAGCGTGTGCTGAAACCGGGCGGAAGGCTGGTGATCGTAACCTTCCATTCAATCGAGGACCGCATCGTCAAACTCTTCCTGCGGTCGCGTTCCGGCAACGATCCTGGCGTCTCGCGCCACCTGCCGAAGATGGCCAAGGGAAACGCGCCAACGTTCGAGGTGCTCCAGCGCAAGGCGATCGAGCCGAGCGAGGCCGAGACGGCGGGCAATCCGCGCGCACGTTCGGCGCGGCTGCGCTGGGCGCTGCGCACCGAGGCTCCGGCCTGGAATGTCGAGGCCGACGATGGGTTCCGCCTGCCCGGACTCAAACAGCTTGAAGGAGTTGCCTGATGAAACGCCTGGCCATCATCGGCGGACTGGTCGTCGCGGTGCTCGCGGTCGCTGTCTATCGCGCCAAGCTGAGTGCGGAAGAAACGCAGGTCCGTATCGACGAGCTGAAGATCGAGGCGCAGGCCGAAGAGGCCTCCATCGCCACCCTGCGTGCCGACGAGGCGGTTCTGACCCGCCCGGAGCGCATCGGCGGGATTGCGCAGCAGCAGCTCGGGCTCGAGCCCGCCAACCCCAGCCAGTATGTTGCGCCTGAAGCACTGAAGCAGCGGCTTGGCGAGGAGAAGCTGCGTCTGCCTCAACGGACAGATGGCCCCGCCGAGGGGGCCACGCCGCAGCAGCAATGAGAGCTTACGCCGCGCCATATCCAAAGGACATCTGGGGTCCGCGCCGCGCCCGCATCGTCGCGGTGGGCCTTGCGCTGATCTTCACGGTGATCGTGGGCCGCTCGGCCTACGTGGCGTTCAACGGACCTGACCGCAGCGCTGTGCCTGTGGCTGCAGTGGAAGCCGTGCGCCGCGCCGACATCGTGGATCGCCGCGGCGAATTGCTGGCGACCACGGTAGAGGGGACATCGCTTGCGGTCGACCCAAGCGCAATCTGGGATTCGCGCGACGTCGTGGCTGGCATCCGCACCGTCTTCCCCGACCTGCGCGAGGACGCACTGACGGCGATGATGGCGGACAAGAAGCGTCAGTTCGCCTGGGTCAAGCGCGGGCTCGACGCGGAGCAGTTCAAGGCGCTGAAGGAGCTGGGCGTGGAGGGCCTGATCTTCGTCAACGAGCCGGAGCGGCGCTATCCGGGCGGCAGCCTCGCCGGGCACTTTCTCGGCTATACCAGCATCGATGGCGACGGGCTCGAAGGCATCGAGCGCGTCTATGATGACCGGCTGGCGCAGGGCGGCGAGCCGCTGCAGCTGACGCTGGACGCCAGCGTGCAGTTCGTCGTGGAAGAAGAGCTCACGCGCGCCTTCGCCGACTTCGACATGAAGGGCGCGGCGGGCATCGTGATCGATGCGCACACCGGTGCGATTCGCGCGATCGCGTCGTGGCCGCAGATTGCTCCGCGCCTGCGTGGCGAGGAAGGCGACGACGCCAGGACCAACCGCGCGCTCAACGCGCGCATGGAGCTGGGCTCGATCTATAAGCCGCTGACGGTCGCCGCAGCGCTTGAGGCTGGCGCCCTGCAGACCACCGATACGTTCGACGTGTCCAAGCCGGTGAAGATCGGCGCAGTGACAGTGCGTGACCAGCATCCGCTGGCGCGTGTGTCGGGCAAGACGGCGACGGCGGAAGACATTCTCGCCGAGAGCTCCAATATCGGCACGGCGCTGATCGCGCAGCGGATGGGCGTGGATCAGCAGAAGGCGTTTCTCGGCAAGGTCGGGCTTCTGGCCGGTCATGGCGGCGAGGGGCCGCAATGGGCCTCTCCGCTGATCCCGCAGCGGTGGGATGAGACCGCGATGGCCACCGTCGCCTATGGTCACGGCATTTCAGTGAGCCCCCTCGCGTTCGCGATGACCTACGCGCCCTTCGCCAATGGCGGCGAATATGTCTCTCCCGCCTTCCTCGAACCTGTCGATCCAGACAAGGAGAAGCGTTCGCGGGTGATGTCAAAGTCGACCGCCAATGCAGTGCTCGGCATGATGCGCACAACGGTCACGCAAGGTTCCGGCAAGATGGCGAACGTAAACGGCTACGAAGTCGCGGGCAAGACGGGCACGGCGGAGAAGCCGACGCCCGACGGTTACGATCCGGACAGGAACATAACGTCGTTTGCCGCAGTCTTCCCGGCATCCCGCCCACAATTTGTCGTGCTAGTCGTCCTTGATGAAGCGCAGCCCAGAACGGGCGAGCAACGCACGGCCGCCTATACGGCGGCATCGATCGCTGGAAAGGTGATCGCGCGCGCGGCCCCGCTGCTGGATGTGCAGCCCGTGCTGGAGGCGACCGCGACGCGCGGCATCGCTACCGTCACGCGGTCAAGTGCGGAGGCGGACGCGCAATGAGACTCGACACCCTTATCCCGGGCGCAGCTGGGCTGGAGATCACCGGCATCACGGCGGACAGCCGTCAGGTGCGGCCGGGCTATCTGTTTGCGGCGCTGCAGGGCGTGGCGAAAGATGGACGCGCGTACATCGACGCAGCAATAAAGGCCGGTGCGGTGGCGATCCTTACCGATGAGCGCCCCGGCGAATGGGCTGTGCCTGCTATGAAGACAGCTGAGCCGCGTTTAACGCTTGCGAATGCGGCGGCGGCTTTCCATCTTATGCAGCCGGGCATCGTCGCGGCTGTGACCGGAACGAACGGCAAGAGTTCGACGGTCGATTTCCTCCGCCAGATCTGGGCAAGCATGGGCCGCAAGGCGGCGTCCATGGGTACGCTGGGCGCCATCGGTCCTTCGGGCGTGGTCGATCTGGGTCACACGACGCCAGACCCAGTCGCCATACACGAGGCGCTTGAGAAACTGGCGAAGGAGGGCGTGACGCACGCGGCGATGGAGGCGTCCAGCCACGGTCTCTCGCAGTATCGCCTGCATGGCGTAAAGCTGTCGGCGGGAGCGTTCACCAACCTCACGCAGGACCATCTCGACTACCATGCCGACTTCGACGACTACCGTCGCGCAAAGATGAAACTGTTCTCGGAACTGCTTCCGGCGGGCGCACCTGCAGTGATCAATGCGGACAGCCCGGAGCTGGAAAGGTTCGAGGCGGCCGCACAGAAGGCAGGGCTCAGGACATTCACCGTCGGCTGGCGCGGTCGTGATCTGCGTATCTCTGAAGCACTGCCGCGCGGCACAGGGCAGGACCTCGTCATCCAGTGGGGCGGCGGGCCGAGTGCTGGCAATGAGCGCAAGATTCACCTGCCGCTGATCGGCGAGTTCCAGGCGCTGAACGCCCTGTGCGCGGCTGGCATCGCGATGGCGCTGGGCGATGATGTACACGCGGTGCTTGACGGGCTGACACAGCTCAAGGGCGTGCATGGCCGGCTCGAACTCGTTGGTCAGACGGCGGGCAAGGCGCCGGTGTTTGTTGACTACGCCCATACGCCGGACGGGCTTAACGTGTTGCTGCGCGCGGCGCGACCGCATGTGAGGGGCAAGCTGATCGTTGTGTTCGGCTGTGGCGGCGATCGCGACGCGACCAAGCGGCCGATCATGGGCGATGTTGCGCGGCGTCTTGCGGATGAGGTGATCGTCACGGACGACAATCCGCGTTCTGAAGAGCCTGCGGCGATCCGCGCGGCGATCCGCAAGGGTGCTCCGGACGCCAGTGAAATCGGCGACAGGGCGTCTGCGATCCAGGAAGGCGTGCGCCGTCTGAAGCCAGGCGACGCGCTGGTGATCGCGGGCAAGGGACACGAGACCGGGCAGATCGTTAAGGGCGTCACGATCCCGTTCTCCGATTTCCATGTTGCCCGCGACGCGCTGAAGGATGTGGAGGGCGCGCATGCTTGACGCTCTGTCTCCCCTCTGGACCTCCGATGAGGCCGCCGCCGCGACGGGCGGCAAGGCGTTTGGGACGTGGGCTGTGAACGGCGTGTCGATCGACACACGCTCGCTGCAGCCGGGCAATCTCTTCGTGGCGCTGACCGACGTGCGTGACGGGCATGATTTTGTCGCCAGCGCATTCGCGGCAGGTGCTGAGGCTGCACTTGTGTCGCGCGACGTGCTGGGCGGCCATCCGGGCCTGCTGGTGGATGATGTGCTGCCGGCGCTGGAGCGGATGGGGCTTGCCGCGCGCGCCAGGACCGACGCGGTTTGTGCGGCGGTGACGGGCTCGGTTGGCAAGACAAGCGTCAAGGAAATGCTGGCGCGCATCTATCGCGCTGCGGGCAGGGCGCACTGGTCTGACAAGTCGTTCAACAATCATTGGGGCGTGCCATTGACGCTCGCCCGCATGCCGCGCGAGACGGCGCGGGCGATCTTCGAGATCGGCATGAACACGCCGGGCGAGATTGCGCCGCGTTCAGCAATGGTGCGCCCACATGTGGCCATGATCACACGGATTGCTCCTGCGCATCTGCAGGGCATGGGCTCGATCGAGGGCGTGGCGGACGAGAAGTCGCAGATCTTCGCCGGCCTGCAGGATGGCGGCGCGGCGATCCTGCCAGCCGAAGACAAGTTCCATGACCGCCTGCGTGCTGCGGCATTGCAGCTGCAGCCGACGGCGAGGCTTTACACCTATGGCGGAGCTGCGGGCCCGCGGGCGGCGTCGCCGGTGCGTTATGAGACCGACGGTTTTACCTCGCGCATTGATATCGACGTGATGGGCGAGATTGTGAGCGTCAGCCTCAATGCCGTGGGCGAACATTGGGCCGGCAATGCAGCGCTCGCGTTGCTGGCGGCCGTACTGTCCGGCGTGCCGGCGCGCGACGCAGCCGAGGCGCTGTCGGGCTATGCGCCGCCGGCGGGGCGAGGCGTCGCGGAAATGCTCACGCTGCCGCAGGGTGGCGAAGCGACGCTGGTGGATGACGCCTACAACGCCAATCCGGAATCCATGCGTGCCGCGATCGAAGGCGTCGGGCGCAGGCCGGGACGCCGCATCGTTGCACTTGGCGAAATGCGCGAACTCGGCGAGGGCTCTGCCGCGCTTCATGCGGGACTGGCCGATGCGATCATCGCAGCGAACGTTTCGCATGCGGTGCTCTCTGGCGGCGAGATGAAGCATCTGGCGGACGCGTTGAAGTCGCGTGCGCCGTCAATGCGAGTCGAACATGTCACAGGTCCGGCAGAAGCGGCCGCGCAGGTCAAAAGCTGGTTAGAAGCGGGGGACGCTGTCTTGATAAAAGGCTCGAATGCGTCCGGCATGGCGCATGTAGGAACGGCGCTCAGGCAGATGAGCGAAAGCGCCGCCGCCAAACCGCAGAACGCGTCAGGGGCGTAGCATGCTTTACCATCTCCTTTCGCCCTATACGGGTGAGCTGAACCTGTTCAGCTTCGTGACCTTCCGCGTGGCGCTCGGCCTGACGACCGGGCTGATCCTCACCATGCTTTTCGGCTATCCGATGATCCTCTGGCTGCGGAAGAAGCAGGGCAAGGGCCAACCCATCCGCACCGACGGGCCCGAAAGCCACCAGGCCAAGAAGGGCACGCCCACCATGGGCGGCTTCCTCATCCTGTTCGGGATCCTGTCGGGCACGCTGCTGTGGGCCGACCTTACCAACCAGTACATCTGGATCGTGCTGTTCGTGACCGTCGGGTTCTGTTTCGTCGGCTTCATCGACGACTACCAGAAGGTCACCAAGAAAGGCACGGCGGGGCTTTCGGGGAAAGTCAGGCTGCTGATGGAGTTCGTCATCGCCGGCATCGCGGTGTGGTGGATTTCCGTCTATGCGCAGGCGACGACCGATGTAGCGCTTGCCGCTGGCACGCTGGCGGTCGCGCCGCAGGATGGTTTCGCGACAGGTCTCGCGCTGCCCTTCCTGAAAGATTTCATGTTTGACCTTACGATCTATGGCTTCATTGCCTTCGGCGCGTTCGTGATCGTGGGCGCGGGCAACGCCGTGAACTTCACCGACGGTCTCGACGGTCTCGCTATCGGGCCGGTGATGATCGCGGGCGCAACATTTGGATTTATCGCCTACGCGACCGGAACGCCGCGCTTTGCTGACTACTTGCTGTTGTCGCCCACGCCCGGCACGGCGGAGCTCTCTGTGGTGATGGGCTCGCTAGTTGGCGGCGGGCTCGGCTTTCTCTGGTACAATGCGCCGCCGGCAAAGATCTTCATGGGCGACACCGGATCGCTGGCGCTGGGCGGATGCCTCGGCGCGATGGCGGTGTGCGTGAAGCACGAGATCGTTCTGGCGATCGTCGGCGGATTGTTCCTCTTCGAGGCGTTGTCGGTCATCATACAGGTCGTCTACTTCAAGGCGACCGGAAAGCGCTTCTTCAGGATGGCGCCGGTGCACCACCATTTCGAGAAGCTGGGCTGGTCGGAGCCAACCGTCGTCATCCGCTTCTGGATCATCGCCTTCCTGCTGGCTCTGGCTGGCCTCGCAACCCTGCGTCTGAGGTGAGACACAGGTGATCCCGGTCCGCACATTCGAGGGAAGGGACGTGGCAGTGTTCGGCCTTGGCAGGTCGGGCATCGCGACGTGCAAGGCGCTCATGGCCGGCGGCGCGCGCGTGCACGCATGGGACGACAACGAGAATTCGCGCAAGGCGGCCGAGGCTGCGGACGTGCCGCTGGTTGATCTCAACCGCCGCGACTGGCAGACATTCGCAGCGCTGGTGCTGTCGCCGGGCATTCCGTTCCGCTTCCCCGAGCCGCACCGCTTCGTGCGCATGGCGCAAATGGTGGGCGTGCCTGTGATCGGCGACATGGAGCTGTTCGCCCGCGCCGTGAACGAGTTCCGCTCGGTCGAGCGTCCGCGCATCGTCGGCATCACCGGCACCAACGGAAAGTCGACCACCACGGCGCTGATCGGCCACATCCTGAAGACGTGCGGCAAGGATGTGCGCGTCGGCGGCAATATCGGCGTGGGCGTGCTCGACCTCGAGAAACTTCACGCCGAGGCGATCTATGTGCTGGAGCTGTCGAGTTACCAGCTCGACCTCGCCGAGAGCCTGCGCTGCGACGTCGCCGTGATGCTGAACATATCGCCGGACCATCTCTCACGTCATGGCGGCATGGACGGCTATGTCGGCGCCAAGCGTCGCATCTTCCGCAACCAGGGCCCGGACGATGTCGCCATCATCGGCGTGGATGACATGCGTTCAGGGGTCATGTCGACGCAGCTGACCAGCGAGGGCCTGCGCCGCGTGATCCCGATCTCGGCTGAGTACGGCCTTGGTCGCGGCGTCGCCGTGCTCGACGGCATGCTGCAGGACTCCATCGCGGGACGTGCGGAACAGCCCGTCAGCGTCGCCGGCGCCAAGGCGCTGCCCGGCCGTCACAACCACCAGAACATCGCGGCCGCCTATGCCGCCTGCCATGCGCTGGGCCTTGATCCGGCGGATATTCTTGCTGCGATCAATACCTTCCCCGGTCTGCCGCACAGGCTCGAGAATATCGGGGCGATCGACGGCGTGCGCTTTGTCAACGATTCGAAAGCCACCAACGCCCAGGCAGCCGAGCAGGCGCTCCGCGCTTTCCCGAATGCCTGGTGGATCGTCGGCGGCCGGCCGAAGGAAGAGGGCATCGACGACCTCGCCCCGCTGTTCGGCATGGTCCGCAAGGCTTACCTGATCGGTGAATCCACCGATGCCTTCGCGCGCGCGCTCGAGGGCAAGCTCGACCATGTGAAGTGCCGCACCATCGACGTCGCCGTGCAACAGGCATTCGAGGATGCGCGCGCCTCTTGCGTCGAGGGCGCTGTCGTCCTGTTCTCACCCGCCTGCGCGAGCTTCGACCAGTTCCGCGACTTCGAGCAGCGCGGTCTCGCCTTCCGGCAGGAAGCGGTGAAGCTCGCGAAGCGCCGCTCGCCAACCGAGCCGGCGTGAGCCCGCGATGCAGATCTTCAAGCGGTCCGATACATCGCCCCTCGCCGAATGGTGGCGCACGGTCGACAAGGGTCTGATCGCCGCGGCGCTTATCCTGCTGGGCGCAGGCATCGTGCTGTCGCTGGCGGCGGGGCCGGCGGCGGCGGCCAAGCTGGACATCGAGGACCCCTTCCACTTCGTCTACCGGCAGGCGGGGTTTGTTCTTGCCGCCATCGGCATCCTGCTCGGCTCGTCCCTGCTCGATCCTGTGTGGGCGCGGCGTGTCTGTCTTGTCCTGTTCGTGTTGTGCTTCCTGCTGATGGCGGGGCTGTTGCTGTTCGGGCATGAGGCAAAGGGGGCCACGCGCTGGATCCGGCTTTGGGGTACAACCTTCCAGCCATCCGAGATCATCAAGCCGGCGCTGGTCGTGCTGACGGCATGGCTGCTGGCGCAGCGCGACAAGTTTCCGGCGGGGCCATGGGCGCCGATCGCCTTCGCGTTCTACGCCGTGACGGTGGGGCTGTTGCTGCTGCAGCCGGATGTCGGACAGTCTGCGCTGGTGACGGCGGCGTTCGTCATCGTGTTCTTCGTGGCTGGCCTGCCCTGGATATGGGTGGGCGTCTTCGCGGTGCTTGGCACGATCCTGCCCGTGCTGCTCTATTCGATCATCCCGCACGTGCGGTTCCGCGTCGATTCCTTCCTCAACCCCACCGACTACGACACCTACCAGATCGACAAGGCGCGGCAGGCGATCGAGCGCGGCGGGCTGTTCGGCGCTGGGCCGGGCGAGGGCACGGTGACGCGCGTGCTGCCGGATGCGCACACCGACTTCGTCTATGCCGTGGCGGGCGAGGAATACGGGCTTGGCGCTCTCGTCCTGCTCACCGTGATCTTCGCGGTGATCGCAATCAAGGGCATCATGGAAGCCTCGAAGCAGGCCGACATCTATCAGCGCGCCGCCGGCGTTGGCCTCTATGCGATCTTTGGCCTGCAGGCCGCGGTCAACATGGCGGTGAACCTGTCGCTGATCCCGCCGAAGGGGATGACGCTGCCGCTTGTTTCATCAGGTGGATCGTCGCTGCTGGGCTCGGCGCTTACACTCGGCCTTGCACTGGCGCTCACGCGCAGGCAGCCGGAATCCACACTTTCGCATCTGAGGCATGTATGACCTCTTCCCCGTCAACCCGGACCCAACCCCTCGTCGTGGTCGCCGCAGGCGGCACTGGCGGCCACATGTTTCCGGCCCAGGCCTTCGCCGACGAGATGCACGCGCGCGGCTGGACGGTGGCGCTGGTGACGGACGAGCGCGGCGCAAAGTATGCCACCAGCTTTCCGGCCGACTGGCGCCTGCAGGTCGAGGCGGCGACGTTCGGATCCAAGCTGCCGCATAAGCTGCTGGCAAGCGCCCTGAAACTGCGCAAGGGCACGGCCGAGGCGCGCCGCAATTTCGAGAAGACCAAGCCGAAGATCGTTGCGGGGTTCGGCGGCTACCCGTCCTATCCCTCGCTGTCGGCCGCGCGCGCCATGGGCGTGCCGATCCTCATCCACGAGCAGAACTCGGTGCTTGGCCGTGTCAACCGGCTGTTCGCGAAAAGTGCGAAGTTCGTCGCATGTGGGTTTGACCGGCTCGACCGCCTGCCGCCCGGAGCGGAGGGGACCAAGCGCGTGGTCGGCAACCCGGTGCGCAGTCCGATCAAGGCGGTGCGCGAAAAGCCTTATCCGGACCTCGACGATGCGGGTCCGCTCAACCTCCTGATCACCGGCGGCAGCCAGGGCGCGCGGCTGTTCGGCGATGTGATCCCCAAGGCGATCGTTGGGCTCCCGGCGGTGCAGAAGGCGCGGCTGCACGTGGTTCAGCAGGCGCGGGAAGAACAGCTTGAGGCTGTACGCGCGGTCTACAAGGACGCTGGCGTGCAGGCGACCGTCGAAGCCTTCTTTTCCGACATGCAGGACCGTCTGGCGGCAGCTCACCTCGTGATCGCGCGCGCGGGCGCATCGACCGTCACGGAACTTGCTGTGGCGGGGCGGCCGTCGATCCTCATCCCGCTTGGTATCGCGATGGATGATCACCAGACCGCCAACGCCGAAGGCATGGTGACAGGTGCTGCGGCCGACGTTGTTCCCGAGCCTAAGTTCAACGTCGAGGCGTTCACACCGCTGCTGCTTGAACGCCTAACCAATGCCGGCGTGCTGAAGGCGCGCGCCCGCGCCGCCTGGCAGCTGGGCAAGCCACACGCCGCGAAGGAGCTGGCCGATCTTGCGGAGCAGGCGGCGGGTGTGTCAGCAAGGGCGAATGCGTAGATCCATCCCCTTCGACGTCGGCGCGGTTCATTTTGTCGGCATAGGCGGCATCGGCATGTCCGGTATTGCCGAGGTCATGCTGAACCTTGGCTATCAGGTATCCGGCTCCGACATGAAGGCGAGCGCGAATACTGATCGTCTCGCCAAGCGCGGCGCCAAGATCATGATCGGCCATAAAGCCGAGAATATCGAGGGCGTCGGCGCGCTGGTGATCTCGACCGCCATCAAGGGCGGCAACCCAGAAGTCG
>JBMOGP010000026.1:0-12527 GCA_049318285.1 Hyphomonadaceae bacterium | reverse complement strand
GCGCATGCGCACTGGTGGGACTTCGTCGCGCCCTATCTCACCGACGACTATCGTGTGGTCGCAATGACGTTTTCCGGCATGGGCGATTCCGACTGGCGCCCGCAATACATGATGGACGTGTTTGCGAAGGAACAGCTGGCCGTGTGTGAGGCGGCCGGGCTGTTCGCGCATGTCGAAAAGCCGATCATCGTGGCGCATTCATTCGGCGGCTTCGTGACAATCCTGACCGGTGCCGAGTATGGCGACCTCTTCGGCGGCATCGTGATTGTCGACTCGCCGGTGAACCCGCCCGACCGACAGCGCCATGGCCCGCCGGCTGTGCGGGGCGGCAAGGTCTATACCACCTTGGAAGCGGCGCTGGCGCGCTTTCGTCTCGCCCCGCCGCAGGCGTGCGAGAACCATTTCATCATGGATTACATCGCGCGCTGGAGCCTGGCTAAGAAACCGGCGCCGGATGGAGCAGCTGACGGCTGGGGCTGGAAGTTCGATCCGTCGATCTGGCGGCGCTTCTCTGTCTCGCGGCCTCCGCAGGAATTGCTGAAGGCGACGCGATGCCGGATCGCCCTGTTCAAGGGCGAGAAATCGATCCTCTGGGAAGACGATGTCGGCGACTATATGCGCGACCTGCTGAACCGGCAGGTGCCGTTCATCGAAATTCCCGAAGCGCGGCATCATGTGATGCTGGACCAGCCTCTGGCGTTCGTGGCCGCATTGCGCACGCTGCTGCAGGAATGGCGGTATTCGACCTCGGACCGGGTCATTCCCGGGCCATAGCGACCCGGCGCGCCTATGGGCGCGTCAGGAAGCAGTGGAGATTGTCGTTGGTGAACTGCGTTACCCGGTTCTTGAGGTCAAATCTGTAACCGACGCTCTCGGCCAGGCGGCGCATGCTGGGGATCGTGAACAGGTTGAGATGGTCGGGATAGCGAAACCCGCACCACTCGGCACCGCGGACAATACGATTGAGCGTGCCGTAATTGGGAACCTTCACGTAGACTGTCCCGCCCGGCGCAAGTTTCTCGAAGCAGGTCTCCAGCACTTCGCGAGGGTGGGATTCGTGCTCGAGATAGGAGCGCATAATGACGCCGTGGAAGAAACCATCGTCAAACCTGCGCAACCCCTCCAGCGCTGGCGCATGCACCGCCCAGCCGCCCCGCGCGCGCATCTTCTCATCAGCGACAATTGCGGTCGCCTCTTCGATCTCGATTCCGAACGAGGTGAACTGCACGGGGACGCGGTTGATGGGGCCGCATCCGACATCCAGCACGTTGCCGCTTTTCACGCGCTCGGCGATGTAGGCCCATTCATCCTCGCGCCTGATGTGCAGACGCCAGCGGGTCTTCTGGTCGAGCCACTGGACCAACGGCGCCTTGGCCTTGCGGCGAACGGCCTCGCGCGCGAACTGCTGCGTCCAGGCGAGGTCCTTCGACAAGGCCTCGTAATGCGGCGCTTCGTTGAGATAGACCTGCCGGCACCGGGTGCAGCGGACCATCTTCCAGCTGTCGCGGCTGTAACGCTCCACGGGCTCTTCGGCCTGCGCCATGCAGGACGGGCAATCGCGCCTCAAACGAAGTGTCGACGCAGCCGGACCGCTGCCACCCAAGTCTTGCTGCATGGTAAGTGTTTATGCAGACTTCGCAAAATGGCTGCAATCCCGAAAAAGTCACGGCGCAGTGAGATACCCCAGAGGCGCCCGAAAACCATGACCTTACTTCTTCAGCCGTTTTTTCGGGCGATGCGGCCCTTTAGGCGCTTTTCAGGCGAGCGCGATGCGGCTACACGCGTGTTCTCAAGACGTTGAAACCAATCTCCAATCCACTGGGAGACGACCCTCGATGGCGCACGCCGAACACGCCAACAAAGGCCCGATCGTGACACCGCCAGCCCACACGGACGCCTATATGGACATGGGCGCCCGGCGCGGAATGTGGAAAGGCTTCGGGACTATCACTGCGTGGTCGAGCCTGCTGATCCTGATGATTGTCGGCTATGCAACTTTCACGCTGACCATGGGCATTCCTTGGATCGGAGCCATGATTGGCTTTGCAGTGTTTGGCATCGCCTGCGGCATGCTGATGAACATGGGCGGCGCATGGATCGCCACCGTCGTCGGCCTCTGCGTTCTCGCGGTTTTCGTGCAAACTCTGATCTGGCTGGGTGGCCTGCTGCTTAGCTGATTCCCAGCAACCACGGGGGGACTAATGAAGATCGCGGTCCTGAAGGAACGGCGGTTCAACGAGACCCGCGTGGCGGCGACACCGGACACGGTGAAGAAGCTGGCGGCGTTGAAGCACACGGTTGCCATCGAGGCGGGGGCGGGCATGACAGCCGGGATCCGCGATGAGGACTATGTCGCTGCAGGCGCTACCATCGGTTCTGCAGCGGATGTACTGGGCGGGTCCGACATCATCTTCAAGGTGCGCGCGCCGGACGCTGCTGAACTGGCGACTTACCCCAAGGGCGCGGCGATGGCCGGCCTTCTGGAACCCTATTCAGCGAAAGCGGAAGCGGCCGGGTATGCCGCTGCAGGCATCACTGCAATTGCGATGGAGTTCGTGCCCCGGATCACGCGGGCGCAGTCGATGGACGTGCTGTCGTCGCAGGCGAACCTCGCTGGCTATCGCGCAGTGATAGAAGGCTCTCAGCTTTACGGCCGCGCACTGCCAATGATGATGACGGCGGCTGGCACTGTGGCGGCGGCGAAGGTGTTCGTGATGGGGGCGGGCGTTGCTGGCCTGCAGGCAATCGCCACTGCGCGGCGGTTGGGCGGGGTGGTTTCGGCTACAGACGTGCGTCCTGCATCGAAGGAACAGGTCGCGTCGCTGGGCGCCAAATTCATCGCCGTCGAGAATGAAGAGTTCAAGGCGGCTGAAACGGCGGCTGGCTACGCCAAGCCGATGTCGCCAGAATACCAGAAGCTGCAGGCTGAGCTGGTGGCTGGTCACATCGCCAAGCAGGACATCGTCGTCACCACCGCACTGATCCCGGGACGCACGGCGCCGGTGCTGGTGACTGAAGCGATGGTTCGATCGATGCGACCGGGATCGGTGATCGTCGACCTCGCGGTCAGCCAGGGCGGCAACTGCCCGCTGTCGAAGCCGGACGTGATTGTGGATGTGGACGGCGTGAAGGTCGCCGGCTTCACCAACCTGCCGGGCCGGATCGCGGCGGACGCTTCAGCGCTGTACGCCAAGAACCTGCTTGCGCTCTTGCCTTTGTTCACGGGGGAGAATGCTGCGTTCGGGCCGAAATGGGACGATGAGATCGTGAAGGCCGCTGTCCTCACGCGTGATGGGCAGGTGGTGCATCCCGCGCTGAAGGATGGCTGAGCGATGTCGAAGGCCATCGGCCTGATCCTGACGATTACCGGCCTGATGCTCGGCTGGTACTTCGTGCAGATGACGGCAGCCCCCGGCCCTGCTCCGCCGCCGGTCTTTGCGGTGGCGGCAATTGCTGTTGCAATGATCTCCGTCGGTGTACGGTACATTCTGAAGACGAAGAAGAAGCCGGAAGAAGGATCGCAGACATGATCAAGCGCCTCGTCGTCCTGGGAATGGCGGCACTCCTGCTCGCCTCGCCCGCGCTCGCCGCAACGGGGGCGGAACAACCAGACGGGCTGATCTTCCGCCTTGCGATCTTCGTGCTGTCGATCTTCGTCGGGTACTATGTCGTGTGGTCGGTGACGCCTGCACTGCACACGCCTCTGATGGCGGTGACGAATGCAATTTCCTCGGTGATCATCGTCGGCGCGCTGATTGCAGCGGGCGCGGGCACGGGCGCAGGACAGGAGATGACCAGCGACCTGTGGCTGTCGAAGGGGATGGGCGGGGTGGCAGTGGCGCTCGCCGCCGTTAACATTTTCGGCGGCTTCCTTGTCACCAAGCGGATGCTTGCGATGTACAAGAAGAAAGAGAAGCCCGTAGTGAAGCCGGCGACGAAGTGAAGCTGTGATGGTCGCAACGTTCGATCATCCGAGGTTTGGCCCGATCGTCCGCACGCCGGACGAAAGGTTCGCGAACCTGCCCGGCTGGACGTTCGCGCCACATTACATCGACAATCTGAAGGGCCGTGAGGGTCTGCGCCTTCACTATCTCGACGAAGGCCCGCGCAACGCCGAGGTGACATTCCTCTGCCTGCATGGAGAGCCGAGCTGGTCATATCTCTATCGCAAGATGCTGCCGGTGTTCACTGCAGCGGGACACCGCGTGGTGGCGCCGGACTGGTTGGGGTTCGGTCGCTCCGACAAGCCGGTGAAGGACGAGATCTATACGTTCGACTTCCATCGCGACACGGTGACGGCGTTTCTCGACCGCATGTCGCTCAGGAATGTCTGCATTGTCGTGCAGGACTGGGGCGGACTTCTGGGCCTCACGCTTCCCAAGGACCGTCCTGAGATCACCCGGCTGCTGATCATGAACACGGGCATCGGTACCGGCGTATCGCCGGGGCCAGGCTTCAATGCATGGAAGGCCTATGCCGCCGCCAATCCCGACATGGATGTCGGCGCGCTGATGAAACGCGGGACGACCGTGCTGACCGAGCCCGAGAAGGAAGCCTACAACGCGCCCTTCCCGGACATCACCTACAAGGCAGGCGTGCGGCGCTTTCCACAACTCGTGCCAGTTGATCCGGCGATGGAGGGCGTAGCGCATGGTCGTGCGTCTGCGGCTTTCTTTCGCGATCAATGGAATGGCGAGAGCTTCATGGCGATCGGCCAGGCCGATCCCGTGCTGGGCGAGCCTGTCATGCGCGCGCTGCATGCCTGCATCCGCAATTGCCCCGAACCGATGCTGATCGCCGAGGGCGGACATTTTCTGCAGGAGTGGGGCGAGCCGATTGCGCGCGCCGCTCTGACATCATTCGGGCTGGGTAGCCAGACACACCCTAGGGGACCGGACCACTCATGAACGCGAACATCGCCGCCCTGCTCTACCTGGCATCGGGCGTTCTCTTCATCCTGTCGCTGCGGGGACTTTCAAGCCCTGAGACCAGTCGCGCCGGCGCGAACAACGGCATCATCGGGATGGTGCTCGCGATCGGCACCACATTGTGGATGCTGTGGGACGGGTCTGGTGGGCTGGATGCGCCGACGCTGCTGATCATTGCGGGCGGCATTGCGGTCGGCGGCGTGGCGGGCGCGGTGGTTGCCCAGAAGATCAAGATGACGGCCATGCCGCAGCTCGTGGCGTTCTTCCACTCGCTTGTCGGTCTTGCGGCCGTGCTCGTGGCGGCGGCGGCGCTGTATGCGCCCGAGAGCTATGGCATCGGCGTGACAGGCGCGATCAACACCGCCTCGATCATCGAGTTGTCACTGGGTTCAGCGATCGGCGCTCTCACCTTCACCGGGTCGGTCATCGCCTTCCTGAAACTCAACGGCAACATGTCGGGCTCACCGATCATGCTGCCGGCTCGGCATATCATCAACATTGCGTTCGGCGTCGCCATCGTCGTGCTCGTCGTCATGATGGTGCAGACACAGGGGTCGCAGCCGTGGATGTTCCTGCTGCTGACGGCGCTCGCGTTGATCCTCGGTATCACCCTGATCATTCCGATCGGCGGGGCGGACATGCCGGTCGTGGTCTCCATGCTGAATTCGTACTCCGGCTGGGCGGCGGCGGCGCTGGGATTCACGCTGGAGAACAACGCGCTGATCATCACCGGCTCGCTGGTGGGATCATCGGGCGCGATCCTGTCCTACATCATGTGCAAGGCGATGAACCGCAGCTTCATCTCCGTCATCCTCGGCGGCTTTGGCGGCGAGACGGCTGCCGCGGCTGCAGGGGGCGGGCCGGCAAAGCCCGTGAAGATCGGCTCGGCAGACGATGCGGCCTTCATCATGAAGAACGCATCCAAAGTCATCATCGTTCCGGGTTACGGCATGGCGGTGGCGCAGGCCCAGCACGCGCTGAAGGAAATGGCCGAGAAGCTCAAGGCTGAAGGCGTCGAGATTACCTACGCCATCCACCCCGTGGCCGGCCGCATGCCAGGGCACATGAACGTGCTGCTGGCCGAAGCGCAGGTGCCTTATGACGAGGTACACGAGCTGGAGGACATCAACTCCTCCTTCGCGCAGGCTGATGTAGCATTTGTGATCGGCGCCAACGACGTCACCAATCCCGACGCCGAGACCAACACGGCGAGCCCGATCTACGGCATGCCGGTGCTGAAGGTCTGGAACGCAAAGACAGTCTTCTTCATCAAGCGCTCTCTCGCCAGCGGCTATGCCGGCGTCGAGAACCCCCTCTTCTTCCGTGAGAACACGATGATGCTTCTCGGCGACGCGAAGAAGATGACGGAAGAAATCGTGAAGGGGATCTAGGCCCCGACTTCGCCTTTTTCGTGCGCGTTTCTATCCTTCAGACGCATGAAATGCTGTTTGACGTACACAATCATGCGTTCCGTGTTCTGGGCGGCGTACCGCGGCGCGGGATCTACGACAGCATGTGCACAGCGATCGACAAGGTCGGGCGCGGCAGGACCCGGACTGTCAACGCGCGGTTTGCGGCGATGGTCAGCCTTTACATGCCCGAGGCCGAGTTCTGCAATCCGGCGGCGGCTGGGAAAAAGGCCAGGTCGAGAAGAACGTTCAGGACGCGGGCCATCGCCTGTGGCAGCCGACACCGCATGCGGAGAGCCTGCACGCCCTGAACCTCTGGTTTGAGCAGCAATGCTGGGCATTGTGGCAGGACATCCGGCATCGCACCCCTTGCGTGGCTGATGGTGTTTGTCGGTCGGCGCGGTGTACACTCGCCCGAGAATGAGCAGGGGGAAGATAACATGGCCGTCCTGATTGATAACATCCAGTGGGTGATGCTGGCTGCGGGGCTACTGACTTGCAGCATGATCCAGGCGACGGTTGCGCCGCGGGCGACGATACGCACATATTTCGGCGAGGCGCCGGATAGTCCGCAGTTCGATCTGGTGGTGCGGAACTGGGGGATGCTGATAACAGCGGCAGGCGCGCTGCTGGTGTGGGCTTCGTTCGTGCCAGATGTGCGGTTGGCTGCAATTGCGCTGGCGATCGTCACCAAGACAGCATTCATCGCGCTGATGCTCGGCTCAGGCGTGATGAAGCAGCAGGCCTGGGTGGCGCTTGTCGTGGATACGATCATGATCACCCTGCTTGTGGTTTATCTGATCGCGACAATGGGGCAGGCGGCATAGATGGGCCTTTATGCACGACACCTAGCGCCCTGGCTTGTTGACTGCGCATGCGGAACCAAGCCGATCGCGTATCAGCGCCGCAAAATCATTCCACGTGCGAGCGGCGTGGTGCTGGAGATCGGCGCCGGCGGCGGTCGGAACTTCGCGTTGTATGACCGCGGGAAAGTGGAGCGCGTGATCGCGCTGGAGCCTGACGCGGCCATGGTGAACCGCGGCAGGGCGCGCGCGCCGGAAGGACTGCCACTCGAATGGCTTCAGCGCGGCGCTGAGAATGCCGGCGTCACCGATCGCTCAGTGGATACAATCGTGACGACTTACACGCTGTGCACCATTCCGGACGCGGTGGGTGCGCTGGCGGCGCTGAGACGCGCGCTGAAACCAGATGGGCGACTTCTGTTCTGCGAGCATGGGCTGGCGCCGGACACGGAGGTGGTCAAGTGGCAGAGGCGGATCGAGCCGATATGGCGCCCCATGGCCGGCGGATGCCATCTGACCCGCGACGTGGAGGCCATGATCGCCGCGGCGGGATGGCGGATCGACGAGGCTGAACGCATGTATCTGCCCGGAACACCGCGCTTTGCCGGATACAATGTCTGGGGTTCGGCCCAACCGGGGTGAGCACAGATTGAAGGCGCCCGGTTTCTGAGCGCCTGCGAATTCGGCAAGCGGCGCCCGGCGCAGATGCAGGTTGGACTTGCCGGGGCTTGATTTCGACCTTGCAGGACGTTTGCCGTTGCGACCCGCGCCCGAATGCGCGCCGATGATAACGACGCACTCGCGTGGTGCCCCGGCATTTCGCCCCCTGCCCGTGCGCCTCGCGAAGGATAGCGCGCTGCTGGAGGACGCTTAGATGAGACACCCCGACACCCTTTCTGAAAAGCCCGCTTCCAAGGTTACGGAACGAACGGCGACATCCCGTCGTGCGCTGCTGCGCGGCCTTGGCATGGCGAGCGCGGGGGCGGCGGCCCTCGCCGCGGGCTGCGCCAGCACAGAAGCGGTAGCGGCGCCGACGCCAGCGCCGGCTGTGCCAGCGGCGGACAAATCGATGGCGATCATGGGCGCGAATGAGAGCCCGTTTGGCCCGTCCAAGAAAGCGATCGCCGCAATGATCGATAAGGCCTCGATGACCGCGCGCTATGCCGACGGCGAGGGCGAGGAGCTTAAAGCTCAGATCGCGAAGATCGAGGGCGTGGCGCCCGACCAGGTTTTTCTCGCGAACGGATCGGCCCCGATCCTCTCGGCCTTCGGCGAAATGATCGCGATGAAGGGCAAGGGCCAGCTGGTTACCTCGGAAGCGACCTATGAGGGCGTGCCCCGCACGGTGAAGCAGTACGAAGCCGAACTGATCATGACGCCTCTGACGGCCGATTTCAGGATCGACCTCGATGCTATGCTGAAGAAGGTCTCGTCCAAGACGACGGCGACCTATGTCTGCAACCCAAACAATCCGACCGGCAACATGGTTGACCCGGTGAAGCTGACAGCGTTCGCCATCGAAGCGTCGAAGACGGCCCCCTGCTTCATCGACGAGGCCTATCTCCATCTGTGCGACGACTACGACGCCAACGTGATGACCGGGTTGATCCGTGAGGGCCACAACGTCGTCATCTGCCGGACGTTTTCGAAAATCTACGGCATGGCCGGACAACGGCTTGGCTATGGCATCGCGCAGCCAGAACTCGCGCGAACGATCGCGATGACGACGCGGGGCGGCGGCATCAACCATGCCGGCATCGTCGCGGCGATGGCCAGCATCGCGGACGCTGACTTCGTGCCGACCATGCGGCCGAAGTTCAAGGCGGGACGCGAGCGGTTGTTCAAGGTCGCCAAGGATCTCGGCCGGCCGATCGCCGCCGATCCGCAGGCTAGCTTCGTGTTCTTCGACGTCGGCATGCCGCACAAGGATTTCGCCGAGAAAATGAAGGCAGAAGGCGTGCGAGTCGTCGGGCGCACATGGCCGGGCTTTGACACATGGACGCGCATCTGCGTGGGCGAGGACTGGGAAATGGATCGTTGCGAGGCGGCGCTCAAGAAGGTCCTGGCCTGAATCTTTTTTCCTCCCGAACGACTCGAGGCGGCGGGCGCAAGCTCGTCGCCTTTTGCTTTTCGCGGGGAGCGGTTTACTTGATGCAGCGCTTGAAATCGAAGAACTCTCACGGTTCTTCGCCGGGTCCCGTGACGGCATCCGAGTAGCGGGTCTTGCGGCCGAGATCGGTCATCAGAATGCGCTCGGGCGCTTTCGCGCCTTCGCAGCGCATGAAGTCCGGCTCGCCCTGGTTCAGCGCGTAGACGACGCCCTCCCACTGCCGGCAGGCGTCGTACTCCTCATCCGTTAGCAGGTCAGCGTCGTCGGTGGGCGACGAGCAACCATGGAAGATGCTGCCGACATCGCGGCTTGTGCCCATGTTGGAGCTGATATTGCCCCATAGCTTGCGGCCGTCAGGCACGACGACATCGAACACGACGTCCGTCATTCCGCGAAACTCCCACGGTTTGCCCTTGTGGAAGTGCAGCTCGTAATCGTTGTCACGCTCTGCGTAGACAGCGTTCTCGACCTTGCAGGCGGACTGCGCCAAGGCGTCAGGCGCGATCGCCGCGAGAACGGCAACGGCAAGTACCAGGCGCATGTGATTTGCCCGGAAGGTCGATATGAACCTTCTGGCGCAAATTGGCGATGCGTTCCAGCGCCGGATACAGATCTGACGTCTTCAGCCGGCCTTCAGTTGGGACAGCAGGGAGCGGCATCCTCGATCAGGGCGTTGAGCTCCTCGCGGTCAGCAGTGACCTCAGCGAAACTCACGACGTTACCCGCGCGGCGGCCCGACGACAGCGAGAGCGTGTCCAGCTGATGACGGTAGCGTACGATGCTGGCTTTCAGGAACTGGATGGCGTCGGCTTTGGTCGGGCTCATGCGAGGCATTCCGTTCTCTGACGGTTAGGGTGGTCATTCCGCGGGGCCGGGAGGGAGGTCAATTCCCAGCCCCGCTCTAAGGCGGTGTTGGTTAATCGATTCCGCGATCACAGGCGAAGGACAGATCCTCCGCGCCATCAAGAGTTATTCGTGACTGGCGCAAAAGGCGGTCCGCGGCGGCTTGGGGAGGCACGCTGGCCTTCCGGGGGCATCGATTGTATAGGCCCGACCCATGGCCACGACCCTCACCCAACCCAAGGTCGGCATTGTTTCGCTCGGCTGCCCCAAAGCGCTGGTCGACAGCGAACGGATCATCACGCGCCTCCGGGCCGAGGGTTATCAGATCGCGGCCGATTACAAGGGCGCGGACCTTGTGCTGGTGAATACCTGCGGATTCCTGGACTCGGCCAGGGCCGAGAGCCTCGACGCCATCGGCGAGGCGATCAACGAGAACGGCAAGGTGATCGTGACCGGCTGCCTCGGGGCGGAAGCCGATGTGATCACCGAGCGCCACCCGGGCGTGCTGGCCGTTACGGGGCCGCATCAGTACGAACAGGTGATGACGGCCGTGCATACGCACCTGCCGGCGCCGGACCACCCGTTCGTGTCGCTGGTGCCGGAAAGCGGCGTGCGCCTGACGCCCCGGCACTATGCCTACCTGAAGATTTCCGAAGGCTGCAACAATCGCTGCTCGTTCTGCATCATCCCGAGCCTCCGGGGCGATCTCGCCTCCCGCCGGATCGATGCGGTACTGCGCGAGGCGGAGCAGCTGACGAGGGCGGGGGTTAAGGAAATCCTCGTCATCAGTCAGGACACGTCGGCCTACGGTCTGGACGTTAAGTACGCGCCCTACAATTGGCGTGACAAGGAGAGGCAGACGCGGTTCAAGGACCTGTGCGAGGGGCTGGGCGAGCTGCAGCGCGAGAGCGGCGTGTGGGTGCGCCTGCACTATGTTTATCCCTATCCGCATGTGGACGACGTGATGCCGATGATGGCGGACGGGCGAATCCTTCCTTACCTCGACATTCCATTCCAGCACTCCTCACCCGCTGTTCTGAAACAGATGCGGCGGCCGGCGAATATCGACCGGACGGCGGAGCGGATTGCGCAGTGGCGCTCGGAGGTTCCCGAGCTGGTGCTGCGCTCTTCCTTTATCGTCGGCTTCCCGGGCGAGACGGATGAGGATTTCGAGCACCTGCTGGGGTGGATGAAGGAGACGCGGATCGAGCGCGCGGGCTGCTTCAAGTATGAGAATGTTGCCGGCGCGGTCTCGGCCGCCCTGCCCGGCCAAGTGCCGGAAGAGGTGAAGGAAGAACGCTGGCATCGCTTCATGCAGGTGCAGAGTGAGATCGCCGATGCGCGCGCGCAGGCGATGGTGGGCCAGACGATCGATGTGATCATCGACGAGATCGACGAAGATGGCGCGGTTGGCCGCTCGAAGGCGGATGCGCCGGAGATCGACGGGTCGGTGTTCATCGATGACACGACGCTGAAACCCGGCGACATCGTGAGGACCAAGGTTCACGCCGGTGAACAGGTCGACCTGTGGGCCGAGGTCGTCAGCTAAGTCGATATTGTTTTTCGATAATAACTAAGCTACTGGTTTTTCCGTGGTCGCGTGGGTCAGAGGCGGAAATGCCCGGCACGAGCGGCTGCGCGAAAAACAAGAAACCAGACAAGGGCCAAACCCATGCATCGCTCCCTCATCGTCCTCCCCGCTGTTTTTGCTATCGCGCTAGGTGGCTGCATAGTCGGAGGCGGCATCGACGGCGAGCCATATTCGGACACGCCATATTCGGAAACGCAGCGGCACTCCTATGCAGGCTTCGACAAGGTCGATGTGTCGGCCGGGGTTGAGGCGGTAGTGTTGCAAGGTGCGTTCGACGTGAAAGCCGAGACCACGAAAGGCGAAGGATTCGACAATCTGATCGTGGAGGTGAAGGGCGATACGCTGCACATCACCCGCAAGTCCTCGCTGCTGAACTGGGGCGGCGAGCAGTATCGCGTGACAGTCTCGGCTCCAGCATATTCCGCGCTTGAAGCGTCGTCGGGTTCGCGCATGGAGGGGTCGAACCTTTCGCTGAGGGATCTGAGCGTCGAGGTGACTTCTGGCGCGAGCGTGGAGCTGGGCGGAGCCTGCAATGCGCTCGACCTGAAAATCTCATCGGGGGCAAGTTTCGAGGGCGAGGGCCTGCGCTGCGCCACCGCGAATGTGGATGCGTCCTCTGGCGCCAGTGCGGCTGCGTTCGCATCTCAGCTTGCCGACGGCGAAGCATCTTCCGGCGCGAATGTGACATTCCACGGCCAGCCCAAGCAGTTGCGCGAAGACACATCCAGCGGCGGCTCGGTGCGGGCGCGCTGACCCTGACCCCAACAGGCTCATCCCGCTCCGATGGGGACCGGAGCGGGATCCAGGGTGGCATTCGCCTCTTGTTGTTTTGGTCGGGCGATC
>JBMOGP010000025.1:0-12676 GCA_049318285.1 Hyphomonadaceae bacterium | reverse complement strand
AGCTGGCGACCATGGTGATCATCATCGGATCGGCCGCCGCTCTCTGCATACCTCTTTTGAGCCGATACCCTGCGCAGCACCGGCTCGACTTCTGGCTAGTCGCCGCGCCGCTATCGATGTTGGCCGGATGGCTCACAGTCGCTTCGGCCATCAACACGCTGACTGTGCTAACCGGATGGGGATTAATCAATGCCAGCTCGGCCCCAGGTTCGGCAGCGGGCGGCGTGATCGCCGTGGCGCTTGTGGCCGCCGCCATCGCCGCCGCATCCAGGAACTGGATCTACCCGCTGCCGGTCGCCTGGGGCCTGGCCGCCGTTTGGGTCGCCGAACAGACTGACCGACCAAACGTCGCGATCCTGGCCGCCGCCGGGGCGGCTGTGCTGGTGGCGACAGCGATCCGGGTAGGGACGCATCGCCGCGTGATGCTGCCACTGCCCCGTCAGCAATGACGCTGTGACGGGCTTGCGGCCCGGCGAGCCGAGTCCATATTCGTGGTTCAGGTGAATGTGCGGGCAGCCGGGGCGACGACGGAGCGTGTTCCGTTTACGTTCTTTACCGTATAGTCGACTCAGCGCACGTCCACCGGCAAGACAGTCCGAACAACGCTCCCCGGGTTAAGCAATGTCCTCCGAGCCTAATGCCATCCGCGTGCGCGGCGCACGCGAACACAATCTCAAGAATATCGACGTGGATATCCCGCGGAACGAGTTGGTTGTGATTACTGGCCTTAGCGGCTCGGGAAAATCGTCTCTCGCCTTCGACACGATCTATGCCGAGGGGCAGCGCCGCTATGTGGAATCGCTGTCCGCCTACGCCCGCCAATTCCTGGAGTTGATGCAGAAGCCCGATGTCGAGCGGATCGAGGGGTTGTCGCCTGCGATCTCGATTGAGCAGAAAACAACTTCGCGGAATCCGCGCTCGACGGTCGGAACGGTCACCGAAGTCTATGACTACATGCGCCTGCTCTGGGCGCGCGTTGGTGTTCCCTATTCTCCCGTCACGGGACTACCGATCGAAAGCCAGACCGTCAGCCAGATGGTCGACAAGGCCATGGCTCTGGGCGACGGCGCGAAGTTCCACCTGCTCGCGCCCATGATCCGCGGGCGCAAGGGCGAGTACCGCAAGGAGTTCGCCGAACTGCTGAAGCGTGGCTTCGCGCGCGTGAAGGTAGATGGCGAATACTACGAACTTGAGGATCCACCGAAACTCGACAAGAAGCTGAAGCATGACATCGATGTCGTCGTGGACAGGATCGTGATCCGCGCCGGGTTGGAACAGCGGTTGGCCGAGAGCTTCGAGGCCGCGCTTGGTCTTGCGGACGGTATCGCCGTCGCTGAGTTCGCGGAGAAAGGTCCGGAGACCAAGCGGCTCACCTTCTCCGCCAAATTCGCCTGCCCTGTCTCCGGTTTCACGATCCCTGAGATCGAGCCGCGCCTGTTTTCTTTCAACAACCCTTTCGGCGCCTGCCCTGCCTGCGACGGCCTGGGCGAACAGCTGAAGATTGATCCGGCGCTGGTGGTGCCCGAGATCGAAAAGAGCCTGAACGATGGCGCAATTGCACCTTGGGGCAAGTCTGCCTCGCCGCTGCAGGACCAGACGCTGAAGGCGCTGGCGAAGAAGTACAAGTTCTCGCTCACCGTCCCGTGGTCCAAGCTTCCGGAAGCTGCTCAGACAATTGTTCTAAACGGCACTGGCGAGGACGAAGTGGACTTCGTGTTCGATGACGGCATGCGTCGCTACGAGGTAACCAAGCCGTTCGAGGGCGTGGTTGGAAATCTTGAGCGCCGCTTCCGCGAGACCGACAGCGCCTGGATGCGCGAGGAGATCGGCCGCTACCAGTCTGCCGCTCCCTGCCCCGCCTGCTTGGGCGAGCGCCTGCGGCCGGAAGCGCTGAGCGTGAAGATCAACAACTACACGATCTCTGACTCGGCTGCCCTCTCGATCAAGGCAGCGCGCGACTGGTTCGAGGCGTTGCCCAAGAAGCTCACCAAGAAGCAGAACGAGATCGCTGTCCGCATCCTCAAGGAGATCCGGGACCGACTGCAGTTCCTAAACGATGTAGGTCTCGAGTACCTGACGCTCTCGCGCGGGTCAGGCACGCTCTCTGGTGGCGAGAGCCAGCGGATCCGACTCGCGTCGCAGATCGGGTCCGGGCTCTCCGGCGTTCTTTATGTGCTTGATGAGCCGTCCATCGGTCTGCACCAGCGCGACAATGAGCGCCTGCTCGAAACGTTGCGCCGTCTGCGCGATCTCGGCAACTCCGTTATCGTGGTAGAGCACGACGAGGATGCGATACTGACGGCCGATCATGTCATCGACATGGGTCCTCGCGCCGGTGTTCTTGGCGGCGAAGTTATCGCTTTCGGCAAGCCTGAAGACTTGATGGCGAACCCGCAGAGCATCACCGGCAAGTATCTTTCGGGTGAGGAAGAGATCGCCGTCCCTGACAAGCGCCGCTGGGCCGACAAGAAGAAGATGATCCGCGTCATCGGCGCAACGGGCAACAACCTCAAGAACGTGACGGCGGAAATTCCGCTCGGCATCTTCACTTGCATCACGGGCGTTTCGGGCGGTGGCAAGTCAACGCTCGTGATCGAGACGCTCTACAAGGCCCTGGCCCGCCGTCTCAACGGCGCAAGCGACAGCCCAGCCCCACACCAGAAGATCGAGGGCATCGAACACCTAGACAAGATCATCGACATCGACCAATCGCCCATCGGCCGCACGCCGCGTTCCAACCCAGCGACATATACGGGCGCGTTCGGGCCAATCCGCGACTGGTATACCGGTCTGCCGGAGTCGAAGGCGCGCGGCTATCAGGCCGGCCGCTTCTCCTTCAACGTGAAGGGGGGGCGCTGCGAGGCGTGCCAGGGCGACGGCGTCGTGAAGATCGAGATGCACTTCCTGCCAGACGTCTACGTCACCTGCGACGTCTGCAAGGGCAAGCGTTACAACCGTGAGACACTTGAAGTGCTCTACAAGGGCAAGTCGATCGCCGACGTCCTGGACATGACTGTGGAGGAAGCGCGCGTGTTCTTCGGCGCCGTGCCCGGCATTCGCGGCAAGATGGAAACGCTGTGCCGCGTGGGCCTGGGCTATGTGAAGGTCGGCCAGCAGGCTACCACGCTTTCGGGTGGCGAAGCCCAGCGCGTGAAGCTTGCTAAGGAACTCTCCAAGCGCGCCACCGGCCGCACGCTCTACATTCTCGACGAACCCACAACCGGCCTGCACTTCGATGACGTACGCACGCTGATGGAGGTTCTGCAGGAACTTGTTGACGCTGGAAACACGGTGGTGGTGATCGAGCACAATCTCGACGTGATCAAGGTTGCCGACTGGATCGTCGACATGGGTCCGGACGGCGGCGACGGAGGCGGCGAAGTTGTCGCTGTCGGCACGCCTGAAGACGTTGCGAAGAACAAGAAGAGCTGGACCGGAAAGTTCCTGGTGGAGACGTTCAGGCGGCAAGCCGAGCGGCGTGAGCGTCAGGCGAAGCGGGCCAAGATGAAGCCAGCTGTCACGGCTGCTGTTAAGTCGAAGAAGTCGGCTCAGCAAGCAGCGGAATAGGCACCTACTTCGCCACGAAGTCCACCGGCCGCAGGCCCCTGTACAGGATCGCACCCAGCACGATCGACGGGATGCCGACTATCGCCGCGACGAAAGTGACGGCGGCGTTGAAGGCGATCAGTAAGAAACCTGCATTTCCCTCTGAGGTTATCGGGCGAAGGATGGCGACGCCGATCTCGACGACCAGGCTGTCGATGACATAGGCGGGTAGCCAGGTCAGCATGATCGCAGCGAACATGCGAAGGATGTTGCCGCGCGACCAACTCCAGCTCTGGAACATCACGATGCGGCGCTCGCCGATTGTCGCGGCGTTGACCATGAAGAGCCGCGTGAACAGGTAGATCGCAGCCGCGAACACCAGCATTATGAGAAGCAGGAATGCCGCCGTCCCGCCCGGCCCGAGCGCCTGGGTCAATGCCGCGTTCAGTGCTTGAGGATCCTCCAGCAGCACAGCGAGATCGTCGGGCGTTGCAGCCAGACGTGACAGGACCGTCGCTGTCACAATCATGAATACCAGCGTGGCCAGCGGAATTATCATGCACGCATACGCGGCGACGATTGCGAGCAGACGAAGCTCGTCTGCTCCGAAACTGAGGCCGAGTGGCCCCGTGAACTCGTTCCGGACCGCCTTGCGTAACACGGCTGCGGCAAAAACGAGGCTTCCCAGCACGGCGGGCATGGCGACGGCCAGATTCCCAAGACTGCCGCCGAACGCGGATTGAGCGCCTGCACCGCCCTCCGAAATCGCCGCTAGCAGGAAACCGACCTGGGAAACCAGCGCCATTGCAGCTGCAGCGGGCACGAATATGCGCAAGTTGTCGCGCAGGAACAGCCACGCGTCGCGCACACAGGTGATGATCGGCAGCTTGCCCGCAGCGTCGGCCATCCAGCCCTCCAAAGAAGTCCTGCCCCTAGTTCAATTGACGAGAAGCGGCAACAGCGGCGAGCGCCGCTACCGGCCGAGGGCGTATTCAAAGGTCACGATATGGACTTTCGGCAGGCGGCAGGCGGGCGGCTGGAGGGTTCCCTCGATCCGCCAGCGCCAGGAGGACTGAACGGCTTCAGTCGCCCTTACAAAGTCGGGATGGGGCGCCCATGCCATCAGGCGTGGGTTCTGGAGCACGCCGTTTTGCGCCACCTCGGCCGCATAGGTCACCGATCCGGCCAGGTCCTTGAATTTTGGTATGAAGGGAAACCCGGGCGAGTCCGCGCGCGCAAGGGCGATCCGGCAACGCGGCAGGCTCGCGTCGCCCGGCGCCGGATAGAGCAGTTCATTCATAGGGGCGCGGCCTGTGCTGATTGACGCGCGCCGGTCGGCCAGTTCGCGCTGACGAGAGCCGACCCCGCCATAGATTGCATCGGCCCACGCCGCGGCGGCGTAGTATTCGGTCGCGAGACGGGCACGGCCCGCGCCATCAGAGGTGGCTGCTATCTGGTCGTGCACTTCGCCCGCGATATCGTAGAGCGCGTTGTAGGCTTCGATAGACTTCGTGCGCATGAATCTGGCCATCGCCGCGCCGCGGCGCGCCTCGAAGCGGGCTGCGATGCTGCCTGCTTCCAGATCATCCAGGAACCGGATGGCATACATGGCGGCGCTTTCCGCTTGCGACCACTCTCCGGCCGCCCATGACTCTGCAAAAAGCGCGTGCGCTGCGCGCGGCGAGATGAGGTCGCGCCCCGGCGCCGTTGCGCGTGTGTAGAGCGACTGCATCAACTTGGCGCGTGCCTGTGGGGACGCAGCCGCCTCCAGAGTGGCCCAGTCGTGCAGAACGCGGGACACTGCCGGCGCAGGATCCGGATGCGGTAGTGCATTGCCCTGCTCAACCAGGAAGCGCGAGTACATCAGCGCTGACGCGGGCTCTCCCGCCAGCATGGCGACCCATGCGAACTCCCGCGCCACCAGAGCTGCGGAAGGAGATGCCAGATCCACAGTCGGCCAGGTCTGCCCGGCCACCACCATCGCGCCGCGGTAGTCCCCTGCCTGAACCGCGGCGTTGAAGCTGCGAATGTCGGCCTGGGCGATGGGTGCCGCGAGGACGGTCGCCAGCACGGGGAGAGCCCGGAAAGTGGATGCAAAATCCATAAGCTGACTTTAGCACTATTGCCGCGGCGCCCCAGCGGGATTTTGCAGTATTGGCGCGTTTCCCTGAGCGCCCGACATGGCCTATATCGGCCGGATGACAATCGAGCCCATTCACATCATCGGCGGCGGCATGGCGGGGTCGGAGGCGGCCTGGCAGGCGGCAAACCTTGGCGTTCCCGTGGTCATCCACGAGATGCGCCCAGTCCGGAAGACCGATGCCCACCACACGGACGGGCTCGCAGAGCTTGTATGCTCCAACTCATTTCGGTCGGATGACTGGGAGTACAATGCCGTCGGGCTGCTGCACGAGGAAATGCGCCGGGCCGCGGGTCTCATCATCGGCATGGGCGATCGTCATCGCGTGCCTGCGGGCTCGGCTCTTGCCGTCGACCGCGACGCCTTCTCCGCTGACGTGACGGCTGCACTTGAGCAGCATCCGCTGGTTACCGTCGAACGCGGTGAGGTTGATGGCTGGCCGCCCGCCGCGTGGTCCAGCGTCATCATCGCCACGGGGCCGCTGACATCCGACAATCTCGCGAAGGCCATTCTTACCAAGACCGGCGAGGATTCGCTCGCCTTCTTCGATGCAATCGCGCCGATCGTACATGTCGAGTCGATCGACATGAGCAAGGCCTGGAAACAGTCGCGCTATGACAAGCCTGGTCCGGGCGGCGACGGCGCCGAAGCCTACATCAATTGCCCGATGACGAAGGACGAATACGAGGCCTTCATCGCCGCCCTGCTTGCGGCCCCGAAGACAGAGTTCAAAGAGTGGGAGGGCACGCCGTACTTCGAAGGATGCCTGCCCATCGAAGTGATGGCCGAGCGCGGCGCGGAGACGCTACGCTACGGCCCCATGAAGCCCGTCGGTCTGACCAATCCGCATGATCCCGGCGTGAAGGCCTGGGCCGTGGTCCAGCTACGACAGGACAACAAGCTTGCCACGCTGTGGAACATGGTCGGCTTCCAGACCAAGCTGAAGCACGGGGCGCAGCAAGAGATCTTCCGCATGATCCCGGGCCTTGCCGATGCACAGTTTGCGCGACTGGGAGGCATCCACCGCAATACGTTCATCAACTCCCCTGCCCTGCTAGATGCGCAGCTGCGCCTCAAGTCCGATGCCCGCGTACGCTTCGCTGGCCAGGTGACAGGTGTCGAAGGCTATGTGGAAAGCGCCGCAATGGGCCTGGTTGCCGGGCGCATGGCCGCTGCCGAGCGGCTTGGCCGCCGCGTAGAGGCGCCGCCCGCCACCACCGCGCTCGGAGCACTGGTCAACCACATCACCGGCGGACACCTCCTTGGAGAGAGCGGAGTTGCCAAGCGTGGCTCCTTCCAGCCGATGAACGTTAACTATGGCCTGCTGCCTGACATTGGCCCGGTTGATCTCAAGGGCCCGGACGGCAAGCGCCTGAAGGGAGCTGACAGGGGACGCGCGCGCAAGCGGCTGATGTCTGTGCGCGCGCTGAATGATCTTGGCGGCTGGCTACAGGATCAGAAATCGCCCGAGCCCGTTTCAGTCTAGTCGACGCGCTCCCCTCGCATCGCTTTCTCGAACACCTCACGACCAGCCATCTTGTCGAGCGCCTTGCGGAAGTCGCTGTCGAAGCCGAAGGCATCCCTTGCGTTTGTGACGACGCCATAAACTGCTCGAAATAGGATGAGTGCGAGCACGCCAATCATTGGCTGACCGAGGGCGAACAGCGCAAAAGCTCCGCTAAAGATAGCGAGATGAAGAACGATGATGCGCCCGTAAGGCGCGAACATCTCGGCCATAGGGTTCGTGGTCCGCCACTCACCCTTGAGCACGAACTCCCAGAAAAAGACAAGCACCTGGAACGCGATGATCGCGGAGATGAAATACTCCACGTGCAGCCCGCTGGTCATGCCGAACTGGAACATGCCGGGGATGTCGAGCGTGAAGGTCGATTGGTCGGCGAGCGTCCCGTTGCCGAACCCGGTGAATGCAATCAGAAACGTGCCGTGCACGAAGCAGAACAGACCGTAGTGGAAGACAAAAAACGCCGACATCACGAGCCCGACAATCAAACCGAGCGCGCCGTAGATCGCGCCGGAGATAACGATGCGCGGTAGCGTCAGCACACCCGCGATGACGTTCTCCATCCAGTACAGCATCACCAGTGGAACGGCGTTCCAGCCGAACGCCAGCACGCCAAAAATCGGAAACAGGTCGACCGCGAGGCCGAGCAGGACAAGCGGATGGCTCAACGCCCGCAGCCAACTGGCCGGATTGAAAAGCTTGTTCACGTCCGCCCGCCCGCTGCGACTCCACCGCGGAACAACAAACAGGTTTGCTGCTCGCTTGGCCAGCAGGATATGCGCCCGTAGCTGAAATCGACCCTAAAGTCGTCGCCCCAGCGCGGCCCGAAAAATCCGCCAGCGCTTGCTGAGCGGCCCATCCTCACTTGCGGCGGCAAGGTGCAGCGCGGCAGGCCACAGCATCGCGGGCGTTTGTCGCAACCCGGCTTTCGCGGCTTCCCACCGTGCCTCTGCGCCGTCGAGCTGCGCCGCCAGACCGACGCGCGCCGCCCCCGCCTCCGCCAGGGCTTCGAGCCCCGCCCTCTCAGCATCCGGTGCCAGGGCCAGTCCCGCCAGCCGCATCAGGGTGCTTTCAACCGCGAGATGTCGTTCCTCATGCGCGCCGCCAGCCTGATGCCCGCCTGCCTGCAGGTGATCGTCGAGCACGTCATCATAGGCGTCCACCATAGCGTTCATAGGCCCCAGCAGGTCAGCGCGGTTCTTGAGGACCCGCGCCAGCTCCTCGGCCAGGTCATGCCGGCGCAAGGGCGCCCCTCCCGCCAGTTGGGCGAGCGTCTCCCGCCACCACTGCAGCCGGATCTTTCCGAGCATCGCCTCCTTGGCGTGCAGGGCGCGCTGTAACTCCTGATTAAGCAGGTAGATCGCGACGAGGCGTTCGCGCGAGCCCGCAGGGGCGTAACGCGTGGCCAGCCAGCGGCCCTCGTCCGTCCGCTTCAGACGGGCGCCAAACTCGTCAGCGCTTGCAAGCTTTGGCGGATTGGCCGTATCGCTCATGTTCAAATTCGGCAATTCGGCCCTATCTGAGGGTCTGGACGGCAACACACGACAAACAAAGAGGGTTTCCCATGGCTTTCACGCTTCCCGCCCTGCCTTACGCGCGCGACGCGCTGGCGCCACATGTTTCGGAGCAGACCCTCATTTTTCACTACGGCAAGCACCACCAAGCCTATTTGGACAACCTGAACAAGCTGGTCGCCGGCACACCGCTGGAAAACGCACCGCTCGAGGAAGTCGTCAAGCAGAGCTGGGCCGAGAAAAAGATGCCCATCTTCAACAACTCCGGCCAGGTCTGGAATCACACCTTCTACTGGCACTCGATGAAGCCAGGCGGCGGCGGCAAGCCGACGGGCCTGGTCGCCGACCGGATCAACAAGGACTTCGGTTCTTATGACGAGTTCAAACGTCTCTTTGCAGAAGCTGGCGCGACCCAGTTCGGATCCGGCTGGGCCTGGCTGGTTCTGAAAGACGGCAAGCTTGCCATCACCAAGACGCCGAACGCCGAAACCCCGCTGACCGAGGCCGGCGTTACCCCCCTGCTCACAATGGACGTTTGGGAGCACGCCTACTACCTCGACACCCAGAACGCCCGGCCGAAGTACATCAACACCTTCATCGACGAACTGGTGAACTGGGACTTTGCGAACCAAGGACTTTCGGACGCGAAATAAGATCAGCCTGAACCGTATCGAAGCTACTTTAGCGGCGCAGTGCAGCAGTTTGCACTGCGCCGATTAGCTGTTTCGAGACTCTTCCGTGGCGTACTGTCACCTCAAGCAGCCGGCGGGTCGCCGGCCGTTTTCAGGTCGTGCGGCGCGATGATTTCAAATCTTCAGAGCACGGAAACAGACGCGACGCGGAGGCCTGCGCCGGACAGCGCGAGCCTGCTCGGATCTGCAATTGAACGCGGCGGACTTCACGCGTTTTTCCATGCGAAGTTTTCCCTTCACGATCGCAAGCTTGTCGGCGCAGAGGCGCTGGCGCGGATTGCCACGCCACAGGCTGGTCTCGTGTCCCCTGCGGCCTATGTCGCACTCGCGGAACGCAGCGAGCGCATCGACGCGCTGACCTACGTGATGGCGCGTGCTGTCGCGGCGCACGCTGCGGGGTTCAATGGCCTGCCCTGCTCGATCAACATCAGCCCGATGTCGCTCGAGCGTCCCGCTTTCGCAGACAACGTCGCGCAGGCGATCGGCGACAGCGGCCTCGACTGCAAGCAGTTCGTGCTCGAGGTGACGGAGTCGCGTGTGCTCGAATACGGCGTCAACGCATTCCAGACGATGACGGCCTTGCGCGCACACGGTTTCGGTCTCGCCATCGATGATTTCGGCGCGGGGCCCAGCAATATCGACCGGCTACGGAACTATCCCTTCACCGAGGTCAAGATTGATCCGGCGTTCACGTGCCTCGCGATGAGCGAGCCCTACGCGAAGGCAGCACTTGTCAGCTGCGTCCGGCTTGCGCGCGACCACGGTCTTGGCGTCGTTGCCGAGGGGATCGAGACGCAGGAGATGCTTGACCTGATGACCTGGCTGAAGGTCGACCAGCTGCAGGGCTTCCTGCTATCGCGCCCGATGCAGCCGGCAGACTTCAAGGGCATGCTGCAGCAAGGCTGAGGCGGCGCTCAATCCACCCGACGTACCGTTGAATTTCCGTCTCTCCCGCGCAATGCTAGGCCGAGAGGAAACAGCCATGGCCTATGACTTCTACAAGACCATCACGGTCAGCCCGCTCTCGCCCCATCTTGGGGCGGAAATCTCCGGAGTGGACCTGTCGAAGCCGTTGAGCAATGCGCAGTTCGACGACATCCATCAGGCGTTTCTGAAACATCACGTCGTTTTCTTCCGCAATCAGGCTCTGACGCCCGAGCAGCACCTCGCCTTTGGCCGCCGGTGGGGCACGCTCAACGTCCATCCCTATGTGAAGAGCATGGCTGGGTATCCGGAGATCCTTGAGATCATCAAAGAGCCATCCGAGAAGATTAACTTCGGCGGCGGATGGCACTCCGACATGAGCTTCCTCGAGGAGCCGGCGCTGGGGTCCATCCTCCATGCGATCGAGGTGCCGGACGTCGGCGGCGACACAATGTTCGCGAGCCAATACGCCGCGTGGGACGTTCTCTCGCCTGGCCTGCGGAAGACCCTGGAAAGTCTCCGTGCCATCCACTCCGCTGCGGAGGAGTATGGTACGGGCGGTGCGTCCTCGAAGAAGCGCGCGTCGATGGATTCGGAAGTCGTCGGCGATGAAGTACCAGAGTACGAGCACCCCGTGGTGCGGACTCACCCGGAGACAGGCCGCAAGGGTCTCTACATCAACCCCGCCTTCACGCTCCGCTTCGCTGGTTGGACCAAGAAGGAGTCACGCCCGCTCCTCGAATACCTGTTCGAAGTGTGCCGGCGAGAGCCCTTCACCTGCCGCTTCCGCTGGCGGCCTGGCTCACTCGCGATGTGGGACAATCGCTGCGTGTGGCACTTCGCGCTGAACGACTATCACGGCCAGCGCAGGCACATGCGGCGGGTTACCGTGAATGGCGACAAGGTACGGTAGCTACCACCCCAGTTCCGGCATCGCCCACTTGGCTCTGACGCCATCAGTATCCAGCACGGTCTGCGCTGACGCCAGGAACGCATCGCCCTGCCCCATCGCATCGCCGTGGATCCCGCCGCCGATAAACAGGGCGTCGTACCCCTGCCTGTTGGCGCCGAGTACGTCCGTGATCGGGCCGTCGCCGATTGCCAGAACACGCCCAGGCGGGATGGAGCGCCCTACAATTGCCTCGGCCTTATCGATCGCCAGCCGGTAGATCGGATCATCGGGCTTGCCGGGGCGGATCACCTTGCCGCCCTCCTGCTCGTAGATCGCCGCCAACGAGCCGGCTGACCAGATCAGACGGTCACCCTGTCGGAACTGGACATCAGGATTGGCGCACAGCATCGGTAGCCCGTGCGCCGCCAACCGCATCAGCTCGCCGCGGTAGGGCTCAGGCGTGCCGTTCGGATAGTCGCGAAGGCTGGTGCAGCAGATTACCTTCGCGACCGCGGGGTCATCGGAGAATTCCAGCGGCAGACCGGCATAGACCCCAAAATCCTGATCCAGCCCGATGCGATAGACTGGCCCCGGAGCGAAACCCTTCAGCTCGTTACGAGTTGCGTCGCCCGACGCGACCACATCATCGAAGCAATCCATCGGCACGCCGAATTGCGGGAAGAGCCGCGTCACGCGATCCTTCGGCACCGGGGCATTTGTGACGAGAATTACGGGCCCCTGCTCCGCCCGGAATTTCTGCAGGGCCTCGCAAGCGTTGACGAACGCGCTTCGACCATTGTGGATCACGCCCCACACATCGCAGAACACCGCGTCATACTGGGAAGCAACGGCAGAAAGCCCCGACAGCAGCAAAACGCTCACGTCCTACATCGCCTGCGGAGCGACACGACGCATGAAGTCCGGCGGCGGTGCTGTCTCGTCCTGCAGCGAGCCTTTGATCGGCCGCGGCACCCCGAACACGTGGCCCTGACCATAGGGGATTTCGAATTCCAGGATCTCGATCACGGACTTCTCGATCTCGACCTTCTCCGCGATGAGATCGATGCCATAACGCACGAACAGCGCCGGCACATCCTCAGCTGCGATGTCGCGCGAGATCGCCGAGATCGGGCGCTCGCCGCCCGGGGTCAGCTCCTCAAGCAGCCGCTCGCCGTTGATCTTCACAAACTTGACGCCAGCGGCTTGCAGCTCCGGCAGATCGAGGTTCAGGCCCATCCCCTTGTCGAGCGAGAAACGGAAGCCGAGCTCCTTCAACCGGCCCATGTTCCGAGCCGCGATGTCCGAACGCTGCTGGAACGAACGGACGCTGATCTCGAAGATCATGGCATGCGCCAGGTCGCGATTCTCACGCATGAATTCGATAAAGCTGGAGAAGAACTGGTCGTCCTCGAGCGATGCCATCGAGACGTTGCAGAACACGCCAAT
>JBMOGP010000024.1:0-12710 GCA_049318285.1 Hyphomonadaceae bacterium | reverse complement strand
GCGCTTCTCGCCGCCTGTGGCGGTGAAACGCCCGTCCCCGAAATCCCCGAGCCCGAGGTGGTTGCCGAACCCGCCCCACCGATCTCGCCTGACTACGCGTCGTTTGTCGCAGCCCCCGGCCGCATCGATGGCGATGCTGCGAAAGACGGCTCGCGCAAACCCGCCGAAGTCCTGGCCTTCTCGAAGGTGATGACTGGCGCAACGGTACTCGAACTCGAGGCCGGGGCTGGCTACTACACCGAACTCCTGTCGCGCGTCGTCGGTCCGACCGGCAAGGTCATCATGCAGGCTCCGAAGGAATTCGAGAGCTTTTACAAGGACGCTCTCGCCGCCCGTACCAAGGACGCCCGCCTCGCCAACGTGACGGTCTCGTGGTCGCCCTTCGACAAGCTCGAAGCCCCCGACGCCTCTGTCGATGTTGTCACCTGGTTCCAGGGGCCCCACGAAATGTGGTGCAAGGCCGCCTGCGGCAACGCCCCGATGGGCGCCCCGGCCGCCGCCTTTGCCGAGATCGCGCGGGTACTCAAACCGGGTGGCTATCTGGTCGTCATGGATCATGCCGCCGTCGCCGGTTCGCCCGAGACGAGCGGCAATGACCTGCACCGTATCGACGCAGCTATCGTCAAGCCGATGATCGAGGCCGCCGGCTTCACGCAGGATGAGGAAAGCCAGCTCCTCGCCAACGCGGCGGACGATCACACCAGGGGCGTCTTCGACCCGTCGATCCAGGGCAGGACCGACCAGTGGCTGATCCGTTACAAGAAGAACTAGCAACGGCGCGAACTGAGGCGCATACCGGAAGCGCGGATCGTCCAGCGGTCCGCGCTTTTTGCGTCGGGGAGGACACAATGAAGATCGCCGCCAAACTTGCGTTCAGCACCATCGCGCTTCTCGTATCAGCCTGCGCAACCATGCCGGCAGGTCCACCGCCACTCGCCGCTGCTGACTATGCTGCGATCCTTGCCGAGCCTGCGCGTGCGACGAAGCTCGAAGGCTTCACGGCCGCCGATCAGGCCGACGACGCCGCGCGCAAGCCCGCCGAGGTCCTCGCTTTCGCGGCACTTCGCCCCGGCGATAGCGTGCTCGAGATGGAAGGCGGCCGCGGCTGGTTCTCCTACATCCTCTCGAAAGCCATCGGGCCGACGGGGAAACTCATCGTCCAGTACCCTGCCGAATTCGCCTACGGCGACGCCGCCTACAAGACGCGCGTCGATGCCGGCCAGCTGCCCAACGCCACAGTCACGAAATCGCACTTCGACCAGCTCGCCGCCGCTGACGGCTCAGTGGACAAGGTGCTCTGGATCCTCGGCCCGCATGAAGTCTGGTTTGTGCCCAACAACACGCAGGGACTCGGCGATCCAGCCAGGGCCTTCGCGGACATCGCGCGCGTCCTGAAACCCGGCGGCGAGTTCATTGCGATGGACCACGCAGCCGTTGCCGGGACGCCGGCGAAAACATCCGCACAGACCCTGCACCGCATCGACCCCCAGCACGTGCTGGACGCCGCAAAGGCGGCTGGCCTCGTCTATGTCGAGAAAAGCGACATCCTCGCCAATCCCGACGACGACCGGACCAAATCGCCCTTCGCGGCTGACCTGCGCCGTCACACGGACCAGTTCCTTTTCCGTTTCCGTAAGCCGGTCTGAAGCTTCCGAGGCACTCTCGCCAGCCGCCGCGACGCACACTAGATTGAGGGTCATGTGGCTGACTGGGAAGACGTCGGGATTCATGGCGAGCGCCCTCGTGGCGCTGGTCTTTGCTGCCTGTTCCCCTTCGGAGCGGGGCATCGAAACCGTCCATGCCGGCGATCCCGTGATCGTCCTGTCGGAGGGTGAGTGCGCTCAGACCTGTCCGGTCTATGACATGACCCTGAAACCGGACGGGTCTTACCTCCTCAACGGCGTTCGCTTCGTCAAAACCCCCGGGGTCAGCGATGGCGGACTTGGGACGTCGGCTTGGAGCAGCGCCGAAAAGGCCCTGACAGATGCGGGTTTCTGGGTCCTCGAACCGAACCAGACCTCAAGCACAAATCTCCAATGCCTGCCGGGAACGCCCACCGCCACCGTCACCTGGCGCACGGCCGAGGGCAGGCAGAAGACCCTGAACTATCGCGCTGGCTGCGGCGGTCCCGAAGGCCGCGCCCTCATCCCTGCCCTGCGTGCGGCCATGCAGTTCGACAGCCTGGTCTGGAGCGAAGACCGCTTTGCCCCGGACGGCAGCCGCTAGTTGCCCTGTCGCATGGCGCGACGGCCGGAACAGGCATAGTAGACGATAATGGAAATGTTTCTTCTCTACGGCGTCTACATTGCAATCGGCGCAGTCTTCGTCGTCCTTGCCTTTGGCGTCGTGAATCTCGTGCGCACGGACGGTCAGGCCCCCTCGCGATCCAACAGGCTTATGCGGCTGCGCGTTCTGATCCAGTTTATCGCCATCCTCCTGCTGGTCGCCCTTGGCGCCGTGTCTGGGGCTTTCAGGTAACACCCCGAAACAACGCAAGCCATGAGGCGGAACGCGGGATGCGTTGCGTCCGTTCAGCCCATGTTGTGCGGGGTCGGGTAAATTTCTCCGATCAGCTTAGCCTAACCTGAAGCCGCCGGTGCGACGGTGGTTTCAGGCGAGTGATGTGGGGAGACGACCGATGTTCAGATGGCGCGCGACAACCACGCCTCCGCTCGACACCGCTGCCAAGCGCTTCTGGACCTGGTTTGGCGCCGAGGCCCAGGGAATTTCCAATGCTTTCGAAGCCCTCGCGCGTGGCGAAGCCGACGCCGATCAAGCGCTGGACAGCCTGAATGCCCGCATCCGCCGCCTCGATGCCTCGCTGGAAGCCGACGTGGTCCGCACACTGGACGGCCAGTGCCACATGACGGTGAGCGGTGAGGACCGCGCGATCGGAGTGCTGATAGCCGCCGCACCGCGCCTTGCAGGATGGCGGTTCACGACCAGCGCCGTGCTCACGGATCACCGGCGCGTCCCGTTCCGCCTCGCCCCGCGGCCGTCGCTGGACCTGCTCGGTGCCCCGATCTCGGCCCGGCACGAAGCCTACGCCTGAGCTTGGCTCCATTGACCCCTGAGCGTCGCAGGTGCGATCTCTGAGCCCATGGTTGTCCTGAACAAGATCTACACACGCACAGGCGATGACGGTACGACCGGTCTCGCCACCGGCGAACGCGTCGAAAAGTGGAACCCACGCGTCGAATGCTATGGTGCCGTCGACGAGGCCAACTCCGCCATAGGGGTCGCACGCCTGCACGCCGGCGACGATCCGGAGCTCGACGCGATGCTCAACCGTATCCAGAACGACCTCTTCGACCTGGGTGCCGACCTCGCGACCCCTGAGCGCGACAAGCCGCTCGGCTGGACGCCGCTGCGCATCGTCGAGGCCCAGGTCACCCGTCTCGAAACCGAGATCGACCAGATAAATGGGGCGATCCCGCCCCTCAACAGCTTCGTCCTGCCCGCCGGCTCCGCTCTTTCGGCTCATCTTCACGTCGCGCGCACAATTACCCGCCGCGCCGAGCGTCTGATCGCGGAACTTGCCGCAATGGAGGATGAGAAAGTCTCGCCTCCCGCTCTCGCCTACGCCAACCGGCTGTCGGATTTCCTCTTCGTCGCCGCCCGTCGCGCCAATGAGAATGGCGCTGCCGACGTGCTCTGGGTTCCCGGCGCCAACCGCTAGGCGCTGTTCGCCAGTTCAACCAGGGAGCTGCGCCCCTCACCGCGCCGGCTTCCTCCAGACAAAATCCCGCCTAGTTCCAGGTTAACTTCTCTGGACAATTATCTCGGACGTGATTCACCTGTCGATGCGCATGTCGCCCGTCCCCGCTGCCGGAAGGAAAAGGCGTTGAGACTTCTCGCTCTCCTGACTTCAGCCGTGCTTACCTTGCTCGCCCACGCGCCAGCCTCCGCACAACTTACCAAGGAAGCTCAGGCGCTCCGGTCCTTCGCGATGGAACTCGACGACGCCGCCAAGGCCCCCGATTTCGTCGGCCTGGCCGTCGCCGTCGTGAAGAAGGGCGAAGTTGAGCTGATGCGCACCTATGGCGTGCGCGAGGCTGGCGGAAAACAGAAGGTTACCCCGGACACCGTCTTCCGGCTCGCCTCGCTCTCCAAGGGGTTCGCCGCAACGCTTGCCGTGCTCGAACAGAGCGAGGGCAAGCTGAACCTGCAGATGCCCGTCGTCTCGCTCGTGCCCGAGTTCAAGCTGAAGCGCCCCGGCGACGCTGCGCGCGTGACATTCGAGGACGTGCTCGCGCACCGCACCGGCCTGCCACCCTACGCCTATGACAACCTTCTCGAAGCGGGAACGCCGCCAAAGCAGATCCTTTCGCAATACGGATCAGTGAAGCAGACCTGCTCACCCGGCGAATGCTTCACCTACCAGAACGTCGCCTTCAACCTGATCGCCGCGCAGATCGAGAAAGCGACCGGCAAGACTTTCGGCGCCGAACTGCGCGACCGCATCTTCACGCCGCTCCAGATGAAGACCGCCTCGACCGGCCTGAAGGAACTTTCCGCCACCGGAAACTGGGCGCGCCCGCACAAGCGCGTGGAGAGCGGATGGATGTCAGTCCCGGTGACGGACTTCTACTACAAGGTGCCAGCCGCCGGCGGGGTCAATGCGTCGATCACCGACCTGTCGAAATGGCTGGTCGCGCAGATGGGACGCCGTCCGGATGTGCTGCCGAAAGCCGTGCTCGACGAGGCGCATCGCAAGCGCATCTCAACCCCGCCGGAAACTTCGCGTCAGCGCTCTCTGAAGACACCGGTCACCGACACCTCATACGGCCTCGGTTGGCGCAGCTATACGTACGCTGGGAAGCAGCTGCTCACGCATTCGGGCAGTGTCGAGGGCTACATTGCCCAGATCGCCTGGCTCCCCGCGGAAGACGCTGGGATCGTGATCCTCTCGAACACGCGCGGCTCGCGCGCCGCCAAGATCCTGCCGACCTGGCTCGACTACCAGCTTGGCCTCGAGAAGACGGACTGGTTCCGCCTTGGCGAGATCGCCGAGGCCGCAAATTCTCCCACGATTGCAAGCGGAGACTGACGACAGGTCGCTTGCACGTGCCTGCGAGCCCGGCCATTCTCCGTGCAACGCGGAGGGTCGAATGGTCAGGTCTGCAATACTTCTATCAATGACGGCTTTGACGCTGGCGGCCTGCCAGCCGGCAGCGGAGGAAGGGGCCACCGCGCCGACGCACAAGACCTATGATGCGAAGGCGTTCTTCGACACCACTGCCGTATCGATGAGCGACGCCACACCCTTCGCCTTCTCGCCAGATGGCGCGAACCTCCTGCTGGCGACCGACAAGTCCGGCGTCTATAACGCAGCCGCCCTGCCCATCGCCGGCGGCGATCCGGTCGCGCTGACGAACTCGACGACCAACGCGGTTTTCGCCATCAGTTATTTCCCAGCCGATGATCGCGTGCTCGTGTCTTCGGACGGTGGCGGCGACGAGCTCGCGCACATTTATGTCCGCGAAGCAGACGGCTCGCTCAAGGACCTGACGCCTGGCGACAAGCACCGCGCTCAATTCGTTGGCTGGAGCGGAGACGCCAAGACGTTCTGGCTCGCCACCAACGAGCGCAACCCCCAGATGTTCGACCTCTACGCCTACGACGCGACGACGTTCGCGAGGAAGCTGGTGTTCGAGAATTCAGATTACTCCGTCACCGCCGTGTCGCCCGACGGCAAGTGGCTGGCGCTCACCAAGGAAAACAGCTCAGCCGACAGCGACGTCTATCTCGCCGACCTTTCGAAGCCAGCGAGGCAGACGCCAGCTCTCATCACGCCGAATGACGCCGTGATCGCCTACGGCGCCTACGATTTCACGCCCGATTCCAGGCAACTCGTCTACAGCACGGACGAGTTTGGCGAATACACGCAGGCCTGGACCTACAACCTTACGAGCAAGGAAAAGAAGGAACTGCTCAAGGCCGACTGGGACGTGATGTTCGTCACGTACTCCCCGACCGGCAAATACCGCGTTTCGGGCGTCAACCAGGACGCATCGACGAAACTCACCATCCTGGATCAGACGTCCGGCAATCCGGTCGCCGTGACTGGCGTACCCACCGGCGACATCAACAACGTCCGCTTCAACCGCGATGAATCGAAGATCGCCTTCACCGTCGCATCCGACACCTCGCCTGCAGACGTATTTGTCGCCGATCTCGCCACTGGCGCCGCCACGCGCCTCACCAAAAACCTCAACCCGGCCATCGACGAGCGGATGCTGGTTGAAGGCGAAGTGGTCCGCTACACGAGCTTCGACGGCCTCGACATCCCCGCGATCCTGTTCAAGCCAAAGGGCGCGAGCGCGGATGCGAAAGTCCCCGCCGTCGTCGACGTCCATGGCGGCCCGGGCGGACAGAACCGCAAGGGCTATGCGGCGATGTACCAGCACCTCGTCAACCACGGCATCGCCGTTCTGCGCGTGAACAACCGCGGCTCGTCCGGTTACGGCAAGACCTTCTACCACATGGACGACAAGAAGCATGGCGAGGTCGATCTCGACGACGTCGTCTACGGCAAGAAGTACCTGCAATCGCTTGACTGGGTGCAGGGTGACAAGATCGCGATCATGGGCGGCTCCTACGGCGGCTACATGGTCGCGGCAGCCTTGGCCTTCCGTCCGGAAGAGTTCACCGCGGGCATCAACATCTTCGGCGTCACGAACTGGGTCCGCACGCTGGAATCGATCCCGCCATGGTGGGGCGCACAGCGTATCTCGCTGTTCGACGAACTCGGCGATCCGTCCAAGGAAAAGGAACGCCTGACCCGCATCTCTCCGCTTTTCCACGCTGACAAGATCACCAAGCCGATGCTGGTCATCCAGGGCGCCAACGACCCGCGCGTGCTGCAGGTTGAAAGCGATGAAATCGTCGCCGGAGCAAGGAAGAAAAATGTACCCGTCGAGTACATCGTCTTCCCCGACGAGGGCCATGGCTTCCTCCGCAAGGAAAACCGCATCACCGCCTCGAACGCCTACCTGGCTTTCGTCAACCAGCACCTGAAAGGCATCGCCCCGCCGGAAGGCGCCTACGCATCGCCGGCGGCTCCCGTCGCTCCGGCGGCGCCTGCTGCCCCGGCTCAGTAACGCGCGAAGCTGCTCCTCCCCTTCCAACGGGGAGGAGCAAGCCCGCTGCTCGCGGGCGGTCTGGATTGGGTGAAGATTTCTTTTCATTTGCTGGCGCTCATCATGGTTCTGCACATGCAGCCCATGCCAACCGGGCAACCGTGAGCGCCGCCCCTCGCTCTTTCAGAGTGGGGGCAAGGCCTCTAGGCCTGGATGCTCCCGCCACCCTGAACGCGCTGCCGCGCCAGCGCGCTATCCATCGGCGACAGGCCCAGCCGGTCCACCAGCTGGCGCATCAGCGTGTCCTCATGTGGATCGCGGGCGCCGTCGGCCAGCACCACTTTCCACAATGCCTCGACAATCGCGATGCGGTCCTCGATCGGGATTGCGGTCCGGATCGCCCTGGTGAACTGGTACATGTCGATCGACTCCAGTTCGGCATTCTCGCCCTCAGCCCGCAGCTTTGCCGCGCCGGCGGCATCAAGCCCGAAGCGCGACATCAGCACGTCGTCCACGACCTGGCTCTCGTCCGCGCCGTATTGATCGTCGGCTCGCGCCGCCATCACGAGCACTGCGGCGATCGCAGAGCGCGCATCCGCCTCGGGCAGGTCTGCAGGCGCCGTGGCGCGCATCATTCGCTTGAGAAAATCGAGAGCCATGCCGCTGGAATGGCGCCTTTGCACGGCGCGGACAACCCGGTCGAGATGGCAATTCCGTGACGATTCAGCCGCGCTTCGGCGGGTTGAAGATCGCCGCCACGGTCTCAGCATCAATGCCCAGCGCCCCAAACACGGGCGCGAAGGTCGCCATCCGCGTCGCGTCATTCGGGCCCAGCGTGATGCCACCATCGACAACCAGTGCATGCCCCGTCACGAAGCTGGCTCCGTCCGAGCCCAGATAGAGCGCCGCCTCCGCTATGTCCGATCCGCGCCCGCCGCGCGGGATGGGCTGCGTATGCTTGTTCGCTTCCACCAGCGCGTCGATGCGCGTCTCGGCCAGCTGCCGCGGAATGCCGAACGCGGCCGCAAAGATGTTCGTTGCGATCATGCCGGGGCAGATACAGTTCACCCGTATGTTCTCGGCCCCCAGCTGCGCCGCAGCCGCATGCGTCATGTGAACGACAGCCGCCTTGGCGATCGAATACAGCAGCGGCCCATAGCCCGTCTGTAGCCCCGCAATCGACGCGGTGGAGATGATCGATCCGCTTCCCTGCTCGCGCATGATCGGCACGGCGTACTTCATGCCAAACAGCGCCGCACGCACATGCAGATGCATCACCGAGTCAAAACCCTCAGCCGTCACGCCATCCGCGAGCTCGCGCACACCGCCCGTGCCGGCATTGTTGAACAGGATATCGAGCTTGCCGAAACTGTCCTTCGCCGCATTTACCGCCGCCGCAATCTCCGCCTCGTTCATCACGTCACAGCGGACAAAGCGCACCCTGTCCTTGTGCGCGTGTTCGATCTGCGCGCCCTTGTCCTCCTGCAGGTCAGCGGCAATCACCCGTGCGCCTTCCGAAATAAACAGATCAACGGTTGCGCGGCCAATCCCGCTCGCCGCCCCGGTGATCACCGCAACCTTGCCGTCCAGACGTCCCGCCATTGTTTCATCCTGCTTTTGAGGAGAGCCTACGCGCGAGGAGGATCGTGCGCTACGCCTTCGGCTTCATGTAGCTGTCGAAGTTCCGGATGTAGGCGTCGAGATTGCCCTCAAGCATCTGACGGAAGCCATCGACAAAATAGTCCGCGATCTCGTCGCGCTTGGCCGCCATCGCTTCGCCCGTAGAATACCCGCCTGCCGCGAGGAAGGCGCAGAAGCGCGCCGAGGCAAATAACATCGACGCATTCACCAGTTCCCGCGGGGCGCTGTCAGCCTGCTCATTGGAAAGGGCGATGTGGGCGTCTGCCCGCGCGTAGAAGGCATCATCGAAGATGTCGGCCATGTTTGGTTCCTGAAGAATGACGGTTGCACGATAGCGGCTGTTCACTGCACCGCCAGTCACGCTTCTGCAAAAGCCCGCAGAGGCCTACTGCGCCGGCTCCGGTATCGGCCCGACATTCGTTTTCCGCGACACCAGGTTGAAGAAGTGGAACACCTTCTCCAGGTTCTCCCGCCCGCGCCGGATGAAGAACTCGTGCTCCAGCCCCGGAAATTCCAGATAGACGTGCTGTGCGCCGACCTTCTGCAACTCGCGCACCGAGGCGCGTGAACTCATCTTGTTGACGACATTGTCCTCCGCGCCGTGCATCACCAGAACCGGCACAGCCTTCAGCCGCTCTGCCGGTGCGTTCGGCCCCACGCCGCCGCCTGCAATCGGCGCGATCCCGGCCCACAGCGTGTTGTGCTTGGCGCCGAGGAAGAGCGTCCCGAACCCGCCCATCGAATGGCCCATCAGATAGATGCGGTCCGCATTCACGTTGAACCTGTCCCGCACCATCCCAAGCACCGTCAGAGCATCAAGCTCGGACAGAGCGTTGGTCGCCCATTTCGCGCCCGTCTCCGGGTTCACATCCGCCGTCTCGACCAGAACAGGTGTGCCGCGGGCCGGCCCCCAGCCACCGAATGTCGAGAACCCCATCGGCGCCAGCACGATGTACCCATCGCGCTGGGCAAAGTCTGTCGTGCCATCAAACAGCATCTGCTGCAGCGGCGTCACCCCCGCCCCGTGGAGGTCAACGATCAGCGGCCACTTCCTGGCAGGGTCATACCCCTCCGGCACGAACAGGGTGAACGGCATCCGCGCATTTGCCGCGTCCAGTTCATAGCCACACATCAGGATGCGCTGCTGGCTGGCGGTCAGCGGCGGCTGGGCTGAGCGCGGGATGTTCGCCCGTTGCGCAATCGCATCGTTCGGGTCGGTCGATGGCGCCGGCTGCGGTACGAGGCGCACGCCTTCATGCGTGACGTTGGGTACGCCCGCGCTGGCCGCCGCTTCGGCCTCCGTGAGAAATTTACACGCCAGCCCTCGCGCCGTTTCCGCCGCAGACACGGGGATGGGCACGACATCGACCGTGCTCGCGCACGCCGCCGCCAGCAGCGCCCCGACCACCAGCACCTTCACCCGTCCAAGCGACATCGTCGTCCCTCCCGCCTCATCGTCTTTTGCTGGTCAGGCTAGCGCCGTCCCGGAAAAAGCCACGCGCAAAACCCTCTGTCCGGCATGATTGTTTCCCTGGCCACCCCGCCATTCGCGCCAAATCGACGCTTTTTGCCCCGCGGCCCTTCGCGAAACTTGATTCCGGCGCGCGTGGGGGCTACCGGAAAGCCCGCTGGTTCGCAGGCTCACTTGCTGGGAACCTGGCGGCCCGTTTCTGGATTTTCGACCGGAGATTCCACCGATGAAGGTGCTCGTACCCGTCAAGCGGGTTATTGATTACAACGTCCGTCCGCGCGTGAAGGCCGACCAGAGCGGTGTGGACCTCGCCAACGTGAAGATGGCGATGAACCCGTTTGACGAGATCTCCATCGAGGAGGCCGTCCGCATGAAGGAAAAAGGCGTGGCCACCGAGATCGTGGTCGTCTCAATCGGCCCCGCCCAGGCGCAGGAAACCATTCGCGTCGGTCTCGCCATGGGCGCGGACCGCGGCATCCTCGTGCAGACCGATGCAGCCGTTGAACCGCTCGCCGTTGCCAAGATCCTGGCGAAGATCGTCGAGTCTGAACAGCCTGGCCTCGTCATCGCCGGGAAGCAGGCAATCGACGATGACTCCAACGCGACCGGACAGATGCTCGCAGCCCTCCTCGGCTGGCCGCAGGGAACATTCGCCTCGGCCGTTGCGAAAGATGGCGAGACCCTGAAAGTCATCCGCGAGATCGATGGCGGCCTGCAGACGCTCGCACTCCAGCTGCCGGCCGTCGTCACCACAGACCTCCGTCTCAACGAGCCGCGCTTTGCTTCGCTTCCCAACATCATGAAGGCGAAGAAGAAGCCGATCGACATAAAATCGCCTGCCGACTACGGCGTCGACATCGCGCCGCGCCTGTCGGTGGTCAAAGTCACCGAGCCGAAGAAGCGTGAAGCTGGCGAAAAGGTCGCCGACGTCGACGCCCTGATCGCGAAACTCAAATCCGTGGGAGCCATCTGATCATGGCCGTTCTCGTCCTCGCTGAACACAGCAACGCCGCCCTCAACGACGTCACCGCGAAGACCGTCGCCGCCGCCCAGGCGTTCGGCGGCGATATCGATGTGCTGGTCGCCGGCCACAATGCCGGCGCAGCCGCACAGGCCGCCTCCAAACTCGCCGGCGTCCGCAAGGTCATCCATGTTGAAGGCGACGTGTTCAACCACGGCATCGCCGAAGCAATCGAAGCGCTCGTCGTCCCGATGATGGCCGGCTACGACGCTTTCTTTGCGCCCGCCACCAGCATCGGCAAGAACGCAGCCCCGCGGATCGCCGCGAAGCTCGACGTGATGCAGGTCTCCGAGATCACGAAAGTGATCGACTCCTCGACCTTCGAGCGCCCGATCTACGCCGGCAACGCGATCATGACGGTGAAATCGTCCGACGCGAAGAAAGTCATCACCGTCCGCGGCACGGCATTCCAGGCGGTTGCCGCAACGGGCTCTGCGTCGGTCGAAACAGCCGCCGCCCCGGCAGGCCCCTTCAAGTCAGCCTTTGTATCGGCCGAGATCGCGAAGTCGGACCGCCCCGAACTCGCTTCCGCCAAGCGCGTCGTCTCCGGCGGCCGCGCACTTGCGTCGGCTGAACAGTTCAAAGCGGTGATCCTGCCGCTCGCCGACAAGCTCGGTGCGGGCGTCGGCGCCTCGCGCGCTGCCGTGGATGCAGGCTACGCCCCCAACGACTATCAGGTCGGCCAGACCGGCAAGGTCGTCGCCCCGGAGCTCTACGTCGCCGTCGGCATCTCCGGCGCCATCCAGCACCTCGCGGGCATGAAGGACTCGAAAATCATCGTCGCCATCAACAAGGACGAAGAAGCCCCGATCTTCCAGGTCGCGGACTACAGCCTCGTCGGCGACCTCTTCAAGATCGTGCCCGAACTGACGGACAAGCTTTGATTCTGGACCGCCGGGCCCCTGCCCGGGCCACGCCGCCGAGCGGTTTATCCAAGCTTCCAAAGGCCCGCCCCCGAAGGCGGGCCTTTTTGCATTCCCCAGCGCGAAATGGACTCCTCCAGAAAGCGCGTCTAATATCCCCATAAGACAAAGGGGAGTTGAGCATGCCACCGCAGGGAATGATCGTCGGCGACAACTGGCTCGCCATCATCGTGGCCGCCATCGCCTTCTACGCCATCGGCTTCATCATCTACGGCGCGGTATTCTCCAAGCTCTGGATGCAGGTGTCCGGCTACACGCAGGAACAGCTGAAGCCGCACATGTGGAAGATGGCGATCTCGCCCATCATGCCGGTGCTCACCGCCATCGGCCTCGCCATCATTCTCAAGATGTGCGGCGTCACAAACCTCGCCGCAGGGCTCGTCGTCACCTCACAGATCTGGTTCTTCCTGATCCTGTCGACGCGTCTGTATTCCTTCGTCTACAGCCCCGAACGCCCCGGTCTGCTGATCATGGACGCGATCCACCTGCTGCTGGGATTTCTCGCTGCGGGCGCCGTGATCTCCGCCTGGCCCTGACGGCGCTTGGCGTGCAGCCCGCGCCATGGTCTTGTC
>JBMOGP010000023.1:0-12717 GCA_049318285.1 Hyphomonadaceae bacterium | reverse complement strand
GCTCACCGCGCGATCAACCCGCCTTCACCTTCGCAATCCACGTCCGCACCCGCGTCTCCAGCACAGGCAACGGCAGTGAACCGCCCGTGATCACCGTGTCGTGGAATGCCTTCCAGTCGAACTTGTCGCCCAGCTCGGTCCTTGCCTCGTCACGCAGCTTCTGTATCGCGATCATGCCGATCTTGTAGGTCGTCGCCTGCGCCGGATTCAGCAGGTATCGCTGGACCTCGCTCTTGATCGAGCTTTCCGGCCGCGCCGAGTTCGCCATCGCCCACGCGACCGCCTCGTCCTCGGTCCAGCCCTTCGCATGCAGCCCGGTGTCGAGCACCAGCCGCACCGCGCGCCAGAGCTCCGACGAGAGTCGGCCGAAATCGTTGTACGGGTCCGTGAACCCACCCATCGTCCTGCCCAGATCCTCCGCATAGAGGCCCCAGCCCTCGGCGAAGGCACCATAGCCATACTGCGTGCGGAAAACCGGAATGTCCGTCAGCTCGTTCTGGATCGCGATCTGCATGTGATGGCCCGGCACGCCCTCATGATAGGCGAGGCTCTCCAGCGCCCACAGCGACACCGCGCTCATGTCGATCAGGTGCGCGTAGAAGATGCCCGGCTGCTTCCCGTCCGGCGTCGGACCATAGTAGTGAGCCGCCCCGCCCGGCTGCTCGCGGAACGCCTCGACGCGCTTCACCACCAGCGGCGCTTTCGGCAGCCGACCGAAATACTCCGGCAGCCGCTTGTACATCACATCGAGATAGCCCTGCGCCGTCGCAAGGTACCTGGCGCGCCCCTCATCCGTATTCGGCAGGTAGAACTGCTTGTCCGTCCGCATGAAGTCGAAGAACGCCCGCTTGTCGCCCGTGAACTTCACCGTATCGCGGATCTTGTCGATCTCTGCATGGATACGCGAAACCTCGCTGAGCCCCAGCTCATGGATCTCATCCGCCGTCATCTTCGTCGTCGTCTGCAGCTCCAGCGCGACATTGTACCAGTCCGCGCCCTTCGGCAGCGTCAGCGCGCCCACCTTGCCCGACGCTGCGTTCGCCATGTCGGACTCGAGCCACGCGATCAGCCGCTCGTACGCCGGCTTCACCTGCCCCGTAAGCGCAGCAGAGGCCGCGTCCAGCCACGCCTTCTCCTGCTCGGCCGTCGCCTTGCCCGCCGTCTTCAGCTCCCCGATCTTCGCCTTGAGGTCGGCGAACAGCGGCGAGTCCTCGCCCGGCCCGAACGGCGCGCCGGTGATCACGTTCTTCGCTTCCGTCGCCGTCCGCTCATAGCCGAATTTCGGCGTCCGGATACCATCCGCGACCGCCAGCTTCGCCCGCTCCACATACTGGTCCAGCGCCGGCCCCAGCTTCGCAATCCGCGCTACATAAGCGTCCACATCCGCAGGCTCGTCCACCTTGTGATATGTGATCAGGAAATTCGGGATGCCCGTATGTGGCCCGCCAAATCCGAAGATGTAGTCGTGCCGCTGCCACTGGCGCCGCGTCTCCGCCCGCGCCAGCTCCAGCTCCCAGATCGCCCACGACGTCTTCGAATCATCGTCCAGCTTCGCCGGATCGATCTGCGCCTTCATCCCCGCCACACTCTCCCGACGCCACACCAGCTGCTTCTCCGCGTCGCCTTCCGAGAAATCCCCTAGCTGGCCGTACAACTCCTTGCGACCCATCGAGGTCAGCATCATCGGGTTCATCGCGAGCTCTTCCTCGAACTCCGCGTTGAGATACGCCGTCAGCTTCTGACTCTCAGCGGCGACGTCCTCCGCCGTCGGCCCAGCCGGTACCGCAGGGCTGCACGAGGCGGCCAGAGCGACGAATGCAACCGCAAACAAAAGTCTCATGATGAACCGCGTCCCGTAAGTACGCCCCCGTCCTTCGAGACGGCCCTTCGGGCCTCCTCAGCATGAGGGCTATCCAATGCCGGCGGCAGAGTAGCCCTCGTCCTGAGAAGCGGACAAAGTCCGCGTCTCGAAGGACGAGGGCGTGCTCACCGGCGTCTCAACACTCAACCAGCCTTCTGAGCTTCGATCCAACGATCAATCTTCCGCTCCAGCACCGGCAACGGCAGCGCGCCGCCGCCGAGGATCTGGTCGTGGAAAGCTGGATAGCTGAACGTGTCGCCCAGCACCGTGCGCGCCCGGTCCCGCAGCTCCTGGATCTTCAGCATCCCGATCTTGTAGGCCGTCGCCTGTCCCGCCGACGTGATGTAGCGGCGCACTTCAGAAGCAATCGCCCCATCCGCGATGGACGAGTTCTCGGTGAAATACTTGACCGCCTGCTCCTCGGTCCACCCCTTGGAGTGAATGCCGGTGTCGACCACGAGCCGGATTGCGCGCCAAATCTCGCCCGAAAGCTGACCGTAATGGTTGTACGGGTCCTTCAGGAAGCCCATCTCCTTCGACAGCGCTTCCGAATACAGCCCCCAGCCTTCCGAGTAAGCCGTATAGCCATACTGCGTCCGGAATTTCGGCAGCTTGTTCAGCCCCGTCTCGGCTTCCAACTCCTGCTGGATAGAGATCTGCATGTGGTGGCCCGGCAGGCCTTCATGATAGGCGATGTCTTCCAGCATATAGGTCGGCATCGCGTTCATGTCGGAGAGGTGCGCGTAGTAGATGCCCGGCCGCGTTCCATCCGGCGTGCCTGCCTGATAGTGCTGCGCGCCGCCCGGCTCCTCGCGATAGGGCTCAACCCGCTTGACGATGAGATCAGCCTTCGGCAGACGACCGAAATACTTCGGCAGCGCCAGCTTTATCTCCTCGATGTGCCTGGTCGCGCGGTCAATGTATTCCTGCGCCCCCGCATCGTTATTCGGCAGGTAGAACTGCTTGTCCGTCCGCATGAAGGTGAAGAACTCCGGCAGCGTGCCCTTGAAGCCCGCCTGTTCCTTCACCTTCTCCATTTCGCCCTGGATGCGCGCGACTTCGGACAGGCCAAGCTGGTGGATCTGGTCCGCAGTCATGTCAGTCGTCGTCATCAGGTTCAGCATGACGTTGTAGTACGCCTCGCCATTCGGCAGCGCACCCACGCCCTGCGGCGTAGCCGCGGCATTCGCCTTGTCCTCAGCCACCCACGCCGACAGACGATCATAGGCTGGCTTCATCTTGTCGACCATCGCAAGCCGAAGCTGCTCCGTCAGCGCGACAACCTCTTCAGGCTTCAGCTTGCCCGCATCGCCCAGCGCCTTGATCTTGGCCTTGCCATCCGCGAACAGCGCAGAATCGGGGCCGGGACCAAACGGGGCGCCCGTCAGCACCCGCTTCACTTCCGAAATTGTCATGTCATAGGCGAACCCCGGCATGCGAATGCCATCGGCCGCTGCCAGCTTGGCGCGATCGATCAAAACGTCGATCGTCGGTCCGATCGCATTGACGCGCGAAACATAGGCCTCAACGTCCGACTTCTCGTCCACACGGTGCTGGTTCACCATGAAATTGACCAGGCCCGTATGCGCCCCGCCCCGACCGAAGATGTAGCGATGGCGGCGGAACTCAGCAGACTTCTCTGCCCGCGCCAGTTCCAGCTCCCAGATCTCGTAGGACAAGCGCGCGTCCTCGCTGAGGACTTCCGGCTTGAACTTGGCCTTCATGTCGGCCACCGACTCGCGCCGCCAGGCAAGTTCGCGTTCCATGGCTGCTTCTGAGCGATCGTCGAGCTCTCCATAGCGATCCTTGCGCCCTTGCGAGGTCATCTCCTGAGGAGACTCCTTGAGCTCCTCCTCATACTCGGCGTCCAGATACGCTACGAGGTCCGCGCTGTTTTTCGCGATCTCCTCAGACGTGGGGCCCACCGGCGCCGCTGGCGCGCAAGCCACGAGCAGCGCCGCCATCGCGACCGCGCCAAAAATCGACCTCATACTGCATACCCCACTGGAATGACCTGCCCTGACGTGCCGCCGATATAGCGCGATGGTTCCGCCACTGTCACGCGGGGTGGCACCCTCTGCGCTTCGGGCGCCTCCCCTGCCTGCGACGAGGGAAGACTTCTTCGTGTTCTAAGGAGATGTCCTCTCTCGGCTGCGGAGCGGACGGGCGCCCAAGTCTGAGGAAAATCGATGTTCGCGTTTGAGGAAACTCAGAAATCTTCACGGGTGATTTCAAACACTTGCACCGAAAACTGCTGGGTAACCCGTGGCGCCAAATCGGCGGGGAAGATGCCGCCGCATGTTCGCGCCCAGAAGCACGAACGCAGCATTGCCGCGTGGCTGTGGTGTAACCTTTTGGCCCTCGCTGGAATATTCACATGCTTCTGGCTGTTCGTCATTGTGCTGATCAACGAATGCTTCCGTCTTGTAATAGGCCGCAGGCCGGTCCAGTGCAGGTTCGACGCCCTCGCAGACCCGTTCCTCGCGCCTGCGATCGGAAGCTAGTGAAGCTCGAACTCGCTAGCCTCCCCGCCGACAACATCGCCCTCATGACCCGCATCCGCTACCACATCGACCAGGTGCACAACCTGTCGCGCGCATCACCGCACGACACCAACCGTTTGCGGCGCCGCTGGTACAGCTTCTGCGCTCCGCGTCGCGCATGGCCGCTCGCCACGCCTTAGCCCAGTAAAGGAGGTAGGGGCCAGCCGCCGACCCGGGTTCACCGCGCAAGCCCGCGCCCAGCCCGCAAGCTTTCGTTGAAACTCACCATGCTTAACCTGCTTCAGCCCGCCCGCGCGACTGAGAACGCCGCTGCACGCCTGTTGACGCCCCGCCCCCCAGGTCCGAAGAAGCCCCAAGCATAAAGAGGATACGCGCATGGCCCGCTTCACCGGCAAATCCGTCATCGTCACCGGCGCCGCCTCCGGAATCGGCCGCGCCTCGGCAAAACTCTTCGCCGCGGAAGGTGCGTCAGTCATCGCCGCCGACAAGTCTGCGGCCGTCAATGACACCGTCGCGGACATCACCAGGGCGGGCGGCACGGCCATTGCGATGGAGATGGATGCAGGCGCCTCGGCCGACGTGCAGAAGCTCATCGACCTTGCCCTCGCCACGAACGGCAAGCTTGACGTCATCTACGCCAATGCCGGCATCTCAGGCGGCACGCCCGGGCTCTTTGAGCAGACCGAGGAACAGTGGCTGAACATCCTGCAGGTCAACCTCATTGGCCCGATGCTCGCGATCCAGCTCGGCGCCCCGCACATGATCAAGCAGGGCGAGGGTGCCATTGTCTGCACCGCCAGCGTCGCCGGCATCCGCAACGGTGCAGGCTCACCCGCCTACTCCGCCTCGAAAGCGGGCGTCATCTCGCTTGTTTCGCTTGCCGCCAACAATCTCGCCGGAACCGGCGTGCGCGTTAACGGCGTCGCTCCCGGCCTGATCGAGACCGGCATGACCAAGCCGATCTTCGATCGCGCCCGCGAGAAAGGCACCGACGACAAGATCGGCCAGCTGAACGCCCTGCGCCGCGCCGGCCAGCCCGAGGAAATCGCAAAAGTCGCCCTCTTCCTCGCCAGCGATGACGCGAGCTACGTCAACGGCCAGGTCCTGCCCGTCGATGGCGGCCTGTCGTCTTCGCTCCCGATCGTCCCCCCGAAACGCTAAGCCCTACTTGATCGCCACCAGCGCCGCGCCCACGCCCAGCAGGGCAAGCCCGCCCAGCCGCCTCAATTCAACCGGATGCACAGGTGCGCCGAAGAGCCCGAACTGGTCAATCAGCGTTGACACCACCAGCTGTGCGATCACCACGCACATGACGAAATTCCCGACCCCGAAACTCGGCGTCACATAGGTCGCGCTGATCGCATAGAACGCCATCGCCATCCCGCCCAGCCAGGCAATCGGCGGGACCGCGGCAAACAGATTGCTCGGCGGCATGGCTGGCCTGAGCGCCATGAACACCAAACCGACCGCCACGAACGACATACCCACCGCAATCAGTGACGCGTGGATCGGCGACTGGATGGTCCGGCCCAGCGCCCCCTGAAGCGCCGCCATAACGGGGATCAACCCGCCCGCCAGCGCAGACCATGCAGCAAGGACAAGCACGTTGTTCATCTTATCGCTCCGCAAATGCTGGTTCCTCTCTACGCCGTACTGCCGGAACCGGCACCTGTTCGGATCGGACAGTTTTTCTGATCCGCACGCGCCCTTTACCGCCAGCCTCGAGCCGGGCACTGTCCGACTCGATGAAGTCGCTGGGCCTTCTCTCGATTTTTACGCTTGCGCTGACGGCGACGCCTGCAGCGATCGGCCAATCGTACGCCGCGCCGCTCAACAGCGCCGGCCAGCCCGATCTCTCCGGCTACTGGACGCACGCAACCGCCACCACGCTCGAGCGCGATCCCGAGTTCGGCGACCGCCTCGCGATGACGACGGAGGAAGCCGACGCCACCAGCGACGAAATGGTGATCGGCGCCGAACACCGCACCTCCTTCCTCGTCGCACCTGCAAACGGCCAGCTGCCTGACCTGACACCCGCCGCCAAGGCCGCCCGCGCTGATCGCCTAGCTGCCTATCCACGAGGTCTGGGCTTCCAGCGCGGCGATCATCCTGAAAGCTTCACCCTCGCCGAACGCTGCCTGCGCGACTACGGCTCGCTCCTAGGCCCGCCGATGATGCCGGTCGGCTACAACAACAATTACCAGATCATCCAGACCAGGGACCATGCGATCATCCTCGTCGAGATGATTCACGACGCCCGCATCATCCCGCTGACCGACAGACACGGCAGCGATGTCATCCGCCCATGGATGGGCGATTCCATCGGCCGTTATGACGGCGACACGCTTGTGGTTGAGACCACCAACTTCAGACCCGATCTCGCTTTCCGCGGCGCGCCAGAAACCATCACCGTCATCGAGCGCTTCCGTCGCATAAGCGACACACAGGTCCTCTACTCGTTCGACATCAATGAGCCCGGTGCGTTCACCGCGCCAATCCGGGGCGAACTTGCGTTCAATGCGATGCCGGGCCCGGTCTACGAATATGCGTGCCACGAAGGGAATTATTCCTTCCCCAACCAGCTCCTCGGGCACAGGCTCGCGGAACAGACACGCGAGGCGGAGGAATGATCCGGCTGTGGCAGGGTGGACTCGCAGCGGCGGCAGGGCTGGCGGCCATGCTGACGAGCGCGTGCGAAAACCTGCCGGCGATGAGCCTGCCCTCGCTGGGCGCTGCGCCGATCTGCGCAGACGCCGGCCTTCGCGTCGAGACCAGCTTCGCCGCCGCCGGACGGCATGACTGCGCCATCGCACCCGGCGGTGCAATCGTTGTGTCGGTCGATCACGAGCCCGCAGTTACCGAAGGCATCAACCCGAGCCCCTGGTACGCCTTCAAACTCAATAGCGACACGCCCCGTGAGGCCACGATCACGCTGGACTACACGGACTACTCCCATCGTTACGCCCCCTGGATCAAGCGCGGCGGCGCGGCGTGGGAAAAGCTTCCGGAAGGCAGCCTTGCGCTCAACGAGCGCAAGACACGCGCGACCATCAAAATGCCCCTGTCGCAGGGCGAAACCTACATCGCCGCCCAGCCCATCTCGCCAGCGGGGGATAACATCGGCTGGACGCGCAACGCCCTGTCCGGCCGCGGCTTCACGGAAACAAAGTACGGCGCTTCACGCGAGGGCCGCGACCTTGTCGGCTTCGTCGGCGGCGGCGGCATCGAGGTGATCGTCGCCCTCACCCGTCAGCACCCCCCGGAGACCACGGGCCAGGAAGGCTATCGCGGCTTTGTCGAGCGCCTGATGAAGCGCGACGACGCCAGGGCCAACGCCTTCCGCGCCCGCCACCGCATGATCCTCGCGCCCATGCCGAACCCGGATGGCGTCGACGGCGGCAACTGGCGCCTCAATTCCGGCGGCGTTGATCTCAACCGCGACTGGGGCCAGTTCACCCAACCCGAGACGAAGGCCCTGTCCGACTGGATCGTGACGCAGGCCGGCGACCGCCGCGTCGTCGCGATGATGGACTTTCACTCTACCGACCGCACCGTTATCTACGCGCCGCCGCTCGATTCGCAATCGCCGACGATCGGCTTCCTGCCGCAGCTCAAGCAGGCCTTCGACACCCGTCTCAAGGCGCCGCCCGAGTGGAGCTATTCGCACAACCCCGCTGGCGGCACATCAAAAGGCTGGGCGCTCGAAGCGCTGAAGGCGCCAGGCATCACAGTCGAGTTATGGGATCAGATCTCGCTGGAAGACGCGCGCGCACTTGGTGCCGCGGCGGCGGATTCGATGATCGACTATTTCGCGCGGTAGCCTGTGAGCCCGGCCACACTTGGCTCGGGCTCACGATCTCAAAATGTCTTCCGCACATTCAGATAAACGTACCGGCCCTGCGCGCTGTGCAGGTCGCCGAGGAAGCCGAATGTGGTGTCGGCCAGCGGCGGCGCTTCATCAGAGAGATTGCGAACGCCAAGGCGGAAGCGCGCCGGCGCATCGGTGTCGTAGCCAAGCTCATACTGCACATAGAGATTGTGCGTCTGGTACTCATCGATGATCCAGGGCTGGCCGTTCAGCAGGCTGGAGTCGTCATAGACATCGCCCACGTAGGACGTGAACCAGCCGGCGCCGAACTCATTCAGACGCCAGGTCAGCGACGCCGAATAGCGCCATTCCGGACGGCCGAAATCGCGCACCAGCTCACCCTGCCCGTCGACTTCGAGTGCGACCGGAATGGCGCCGGCAGCCGCCGCAGCGTTGATCAGCGCACCGTTCGCCGAAACGTCCTGGAAGAATGTGTCGAGATAGGCCGCATTGGCGCGGAAGGCAAAGTCGCCAGCGGGCGTGCTGTTCAGTTCATAGTAGAGCCCGAAGTCCCAACCTTCGACCTGGCGTGTGTCGAGGTTCAGGTAGTTGTCGTTGACGAACTGGATCTCCCCAACCGGGTCGATGCGCGTGCCTGCGAATTCCGCAATGTCATCCGCAATCGGGGCCGCACGCACGACAGCTGGGTTCGCGCCGCCATTGAGTCGCAGGACGTAGTCGAGCAGGATCTGGTTATCGTCGCCGAAGATGCCGATGACGTTCTCCTGCTCCACGCGCCACCAGTCGGCGGTGAAGGTCAGGTTACCCCACTCTTCAGGAAGGAAGGTCGTCTCGAAGATCGCGCCGTAGGTGAGATTGGTCGACTCCTCGGGTTCGAGGTCAGCGCTGCCTTGCCGGCTTGATGTAACTGACTGCTGCACGCCTGGCACGGTCGGACAGGAAGTCGTGAAGCTGGCGATCCGTCCTTGCCGGACAGCAGCCTCGCAGCGGATCAGGTCGAACCGGTTGTTGGATCGCTGCAGACCGCTCTCGAACTGCTGCTGCAGGTTGGGCGCGCGGAAGCCTTCGGACCAGGCCGACCGGAACATCAGGAAGTCGAACGGCCGCCAGGAAAGCGCCACCTTCGGCTTGGTGACATCGCCGAACGTATCGAAGTTTTCGTGGCGCACGGCGAGTTGCACGTCGACGGTCTGAGCAAGCGGAATGCCCATGCTCTCAGACACCAGCGGAACCTGAATCTCCGCATAGGCCGACTGCACCGTGCGGCTGCCGCGCGTGTCGAGCGACTGGTTGTTGCCCTGCAGGTCGTTGGTCAGCGGGCCTGTGCCGATGATGTCGTCGAACAGGATCGTCCCATCCTGCCGCGGATCGCGATCGTCATAGAAGGTTTCGCGCCGCGCCTCGATACCGAAGGCCGCTCCCACATCGCCAGCCCAGAGCGTGAAGAGGTCAGGCCGCGACACCTTGAAGTCCCACGTGGCGAGCGACGTGCCGCTGCGACGGAATGAGGGAACAACGAAAGAGCTGATAACGCCGGGCGGGTTCGGCGTGCAGTCACCTGCCGAGACATCATCGACGCACCCGCCGTTGAAGGGATTGTAGGCATCCGGCGTTGTAAGCGCGAGCGCCTGCTGGAACAGCGTATTGGAGACGCGGTTTTCCCGGTCTTCCGTCCTTGCCTCGGAATAGAGAAACGCCGACTCCCAGTCCCAGCCTGCCGCATCGCCGCGAAGCCCGGTAAGCATGCGCGTCGTGAGGTTCTCGACTTCGGTCTTGCGCGGGCCGGCATCGATCGGCCGGTAGGATGTAAGCGTTATGTCGAGGCCCTGCGCCGGCGCATTGGTGTTGGCCAGCCTGTTCGGCGAGCCCAAGGGTCCGAACGGGTTCCAGTAACTGCTCGCCGGGATCACGATCGGCACGGCGGCCAGCATGGCGGTCTGTTCGCGATAACCGACCGAGTCGGCGAGGTAGACGCCCGCTTCGGCGAACAGTTCCAGACTGTCGCCAAGGTCCTGATTGAAGAACGCGAACAGGTTGTAGCGATCGACGCCGTTGCTGACGGTCGTCGCCGCATTCGTGTTGTAGCGGAGCACGGCATCGCGCGTGGTCCCGTTGGTCACGTCCGTAATCTGCCCGGTCGGGAATTGCGGGCTTACCGGATCGGCCGGTGGCAGCGTCCAGAAATTGTTGTCGACACAAACGCCATTGCCGAGCTGCACCCTGCATCCGGGCAGTGTGTTGGGCTGGGTGTGAAACCGACCGCTTGTGTCGGTCACCGGCACGCCGCCCACAGTGATGTTGCCGGTGCTGAAACGGTCAAAGCCGCCCCACGCCGTCGTGGCCGTGCGGTTGTCGAACTGTCCCGCTACTGTGGTATTCGCCGCCCAATCGGCTGGCAGGCGCGAACGCAGGTCGGCATTTGCGGAAAAACTGCGATCGCCCGCAAAGACGGGATCGCGCGTGAAATAGGCGCCCAGCAGCGACAGGCGCGTGGCACCATCATCCGACTGGACGCCCAGCTCCCAGGACGCGGCAAAATCGTCAGCCGATGCGCCGTCTTCGCTGCCATAGGTGAGGTCGAGCGTGAAACCTTCGATGTCATCCTTCAGCACCGTATTGACCACGCCGGCGACCGCATCGGCCCCGTAGAGCGCCGAGGCGCCGTCCAGCAGGACTTCGATCCGGCTCACGCCACTGGTCGGAATGGCGTTGGCGTTGACCGTGACGACCGGCACCAGATTCTCGGCCTGCGTCCCCGGATGGTTGACCATCCGCCGTCCGTTCAGCAGCACCAGCGTATTCCCGGTACCTAGCGCGCGAAGGTTGATCGATGCCGTATCGCCCCGCGCTGCGTTAACCCCTCCGACATTGTTGACGCCGCTGGCGCTGTTGAACCCGACATCGCCCAGCTGGGGGATCGAGCGGAACAGTTCATCCCCGGAACTCGCACCGATAGCGTCCAGCTCCTCCTCGCCGATGACAGTTACCGGCAAGGCGTCGGTTGGCCGGGCGCCGACGATCTGCGAGCCAACGATCACGACCCTGTCGCTTCCATCGGAATCACCTGCGGGCGGCTGCTCCTGGGCCCAGCCGACGCCTGCCACCGCCAGCGCGGTCGACGTCATCAGAATGCAACGGGCTGCAAGTCCACCAGGCGCTAAGCGCATGCCAATCCCCTGTCTTCGCCCTGCGCAGCGCTGCTCCAAGGACTGGCGCCACATCAGCCTGGCGGCGATGACTGTCAACCCGGTTCCCGCGCAGCGATTCCTCATGCCTGACGCGAGGAGGGGATGGCGCACGATCGGCCGGTCGAGCCAACATTCCGCCCCGCTTCACGGCAAACTGAAGCGAGGATTTGTTTGCCTTTCGCCCGCGCGTTGACCAAATTTCAAGCCGGGCCCCATGGCCCCAGCCTGAGGGTACAGGCGGCGACTGGTGAATCGCCATTCCGGCCCCGTCATCGCGGAAACGTCATCAGTTTTGTGCAAACCGCGTCGGCGGGCCGCAGACGGGATACTAAGTGTGCCGCGTATTAGGACCGTGCCCGATAAAGGTCGCAAGGATGGCGGCTGCGGCATGTTGGTTTAGTGTGGTGACGGAGTCGCAGGCTTTATGGCGCTGACCAGGAAGCAGACAATCATAGGCGCGGTGACGGCGGGTGTACTCGTCGTCGGCGGCGTCGGCTATGCGGCGCTGAACAGCGGCGGCGACAGCAAAGGCGCGCCACAAATGGCCGGCGGTCGTCCAGGTGGACCCGGCGGTCCCGGCGGCGGACGCGGCGGCCCGCCGACACAGGTCGAGGCGGTTGTCACGGAAGCGCGTGTCTTCTCTTCCCGCATCGAAGCACTGGGCACGCTGGAACCCCGGGAGCGTGTCATCCTGACGGCCAACGCGGCCGATCGCGTCACGGGCATTTTCTTCGAGGACGGCCAACGCGTCAGCCAGGGCAAGGTTCTGGTCACCCTCGTCAACGAGGAAGAGCAGAGCCAGCTCGCATCGGCCAAGGCGGCCGAGGCCAACGCCAAACTGGTGTTTGAGCGCAATGAGCGCCTCGCCTCCGCCGAGGCTGTGGCCGAACTGGAGCTCGAACGGACAAAATCGGCCTACGAAGCCGCCTCCGCCAACGTCGGCGCAGTGCAGGCGCGGTTGCGGGACCGGGTCTTGGTAGCGCCATTCTCCGGTGTGCTCGGTTTCCGGCAGATCAGCATGGGCGCTTATGTGTCTCCCGGCCAGGCGGTCGCGACACTGATTGATGACAGCCAGATGCGCCTCGAATTCGGCGTGCCCTCGATCTACCTCGCCGACCTTCGTCCCGGCCTCGAAATCAACGCTGTCACCAAGGACATTCCCGGCCGCACTTTCGTGGGCAAGCTTACTTCGATCGACAATGCGATCGACCCGGTCACCCTCGCCGTCAAGGTTCGGGCCACGCTGCCGAACACGGATGGTGCGCTTAAGGCTGGTTCGTCGATGAGCGTGCAGCTCGTCTCGAAGCCGCGGACCTCGCTTGCGGTCTCCGAAAT
>JBMOGP010000022.1:0-12916 GCA_049318285.1 Hyphomonadaceae bacterium | reverse complement strand
GCGCCATGCGCTGGTCGAACTGCAGCGCCGCTTGTCTCGCCGCGCGAATGCTGCCGGCGTCGGGCTGTTCCACGTGCGGCGCGCAGGCAGTCGCGACAAGCGCGGCGCAAGCGAAGCCCAGCACACGCAACAGCGTCTCAGCTGGCCTTGAGCATGAACTTGAAGGTCGAAGCATCAGGTTCGGCTGTGCTTTCCCACGGCCGGCGCTGGGCCAGCGTGATTTCGCCTTCGCCCGCGGCGACGGCCTCGAACACCACCACTTCCCAGTGATTGCCGCCAGCAAAGCCCGGCAGGAATTGCGAGGTCGTTGTCGACCCGCCCGGACCATCGGTGGCCTTAACCCATGCCGGCGACGCAGACGCGCCCCAGACATAGCCAGCCGTCGGTACGCCCGACAGCGCTACCGCGATCTTCTCTCCAACCTTCACATCGAAGGACTTGCCGGCATCCTCGCTCGTCAGCGTCCGCGCGACGCCGTCCATCTTCGGCGGCGGCAGCGAGCGCGGCTCGAACGTGCAGGCGCGAGCAGCGCCGTCCGAAGTCCATGTGGCGCCGGGGCCTTCCAGCATGAGCGAGACTTTTTCGTTCTTCCACGTCATCCCGGTCGTGGCGGCCTCATCGACCTTGAGGCTGATCGCGGCGCCCCCGTCGACCCGCGCCAGCGTCTCGCCATCACCATGGTGGAACACGACATCCAGCTTCGACCCGCCCTCGCAGGTGAAGTTCGCAGCATAATCGAAACGCTCGTCCGCCACAGGTTTCGCCTCGCCTCCGTCCGTCACCGTCTGCCCCGCGCAGGCCGCCAGGCCAAGACCGGCCGCAACCGCAATCGACCTAAGTCTCATGAACAAAGTCCCCTCCTCGCAATGCGTCGACCTTCCGCCCCGCTTACGGCCGTTGCAACCAGATTCGCCAGCCCGGACAGGATTTTTGCCGCGCTGCCGGACCCCTCCGAATCCCTCTAGACCGCGCCCCTGTCCCGAAAGCACGGGGCCCGGAGACGCGCCATGGCGGATTTCACCTCGATCATGCTTGCCGTTGCGGCGCTTGGCGCTGGCGGCGCGGCTGCCAGCGGATGGACGGCGGCCGTCATCGTCCCCAATACGCACTTCGATGGGTTGGACGCTGGCAGGGCAGACCGGATGATCCGCAAGGTGATCTCCGCGACTGCAGGCTTGCAGGCGCTGCTGCTTGGTCTCGCCACGGGCGCAGCCCTGCTGGGCGGCGCAAGGGCCGCCGCCATCGTATCTGCAATCTGTGCGCTCGGTTTCCTGTCGAATGTCTGGACGCTTGCCCCGCGCAAGGAAAAGACAGTGCCCGGAATCAGGAAGCGCACCTCAACACAACGCGCGGTCGCTGTGGCGCTAACACTCCTGATGACCGTCGCCGCCATGACAGCGGCCTGTCTGGCGGCTTTCGGTATCTGACCGCTTCCACGGAACAGGCCCGGATCGCAGGTCAATCTGCGAACCCTGGCGGCTCGCGCTGGCCCGCAAACCGTGTATGCCGATGCTCCGGGGAACAGGCCGTGTACGGAGCTAGGGAATGGATATCGCGATCCAGACATTCGTGAAGGGGTTTCCGGATTTCCTGATCCATGGCGGCGTTACGCTCGCCCTTCTGATGGCTGGCTGCATCGTCCATATGCTGCTGACACCGATGAAGGAGATGCAGCTGATCCGGGCGGGGAATGTTTCTGCAGGCATCAGTGTCGGCGCGGTCATTGTCGGACTTGCGGTTCCGATGTCCGCCTGCCTCGCCACGGCCACGACGGTCTACGACATCCTTATCTGGGGCGTTGTCGCCATCCTCCTGCAATTGCTGGCCTTTCGGGCTTCCGACCTCCTGCTGCGCGACCTTCCCAAGCGAATAGAGCGTGACGAGGTCGGTGCGGCGCTGGTGCTGGCGGGCGTGAAGATTGCTGCTGCAATGATCATGGCGGCGGCCTTGTGAGTTGGGCCCCGCGGACGAATATTAGTGGCTCGCGGAGACCGGTATGAGGATTCCCGACTGGGTCGTCTATGCGGTCGTGCTGGCCGTGATCGTCGGGACGCTGTTTTCCAGCGGCGCGGGCGAGGACGATCCATTCCGCGATCCTGACCCCGATGCTCGCGAGGAAGCGCGATCGGACGTTCCCGCGCCCGGCTTCAACACCCGGCCGGAGATTGTTGCGCCGAATTCCGAAGCCGGCCCCGTCCTTCCCGGGTCTCACCCTTTTGATGAACGCGTCCTGGTCCAGGTCGGCGACGCCGAGGATGGCATCGGCACAGCCTTCGCGATCAACGAGGCCGGCGCATGGCTCACGGCCCGGCACGTCGTCGATGGCTGTACGCGGGTTGGCCTTGCGGTGGGCAATGGCCGCATGGTGAGGGTAAACGAGGTCCATACCTCCGAGGACAGCGATCTCGCCCTGCTGGTGACCGATCGCGCCCCGGTCGCCCTGCAGCTCGATCTGGATCGAGACCTTCGTGTCGGTGAGCCGGGCTACCATGTCGGCTTCCCGCAAGGCATGTCAGGCGAGGCGGTGTCCGTGCTCGAATCCCGCTCCAACCTGGTCACGCGCGGCCGCTACGCGATGGAAGAGCCTGTTCTCACCTGGGCGGAGCAGCAGCGTACCGATGGCATCGAAGGCACCCTTTCGGGCATGAGCGGTGGCCCGGTGTTCGACCAGGACGGCGCGGTGATCGGCGTCACTGTCGCCGAAAGCCCGCGCCGCGGCCGCATCTACTCGGCCTCCCCTGATTCGATCCGCAGCTTTCTCAATGGGCAGGGGCTGGTCGCTGTCGGCGGCGATGCACGGCCGATTTCGGCCACCTCCTATGCAGCGGAGGCGGATCGGCTTAGGGACTCGCGCGCCGTCGTCAAAGTCCTGTGCCGCGTGAATCACCCCTGATGGATGCCTTCGCTGATCGCCTGATGGACGGGGTTCGACGCCTGGGGCCGCTTTGCGTGGGCATCGACCCGCATCCTGCCTTACTGCCCCCGCTGTTCGGACCGCCCGGGCCTGACGCTGCCGCGCGCTGGGGTGTTGCACTGGTCGAACGCAGCGCAGGCAAGGTCGCCGTGGTGAAGCCGCAGGCCGGACTGTTCGAGCGCTGGGGCGCAAAGGGGCTCGCGGCCCTCGAAACGGTCTGCGAGGCCGCGACCCGCGCGGGCCTGATCGTCATACTCGACGCCAAGCGTGGCGATATCGGTACGACGGCGGAAGGCTATGCCGAGGGCTATCTCGGCGCGGCAGCATCCTGTCCGTGCGACGCCATCACGGTGAACCCTTACATGGGCGTCGACACGATCGCGCCCTTCGTCGATGTCGCCGAGCGGACCGGCAAGGGTGTCGCCGTTCTGGCGCGCACGTCCAATCCCGGCTCAGCTGACTTCCAGGCCAAGCTGGTCGATGGCGAACCGCTCTATCTTCACGTCGCCCGCGCATTGCAGCCGCTGGTCCGGCGCCTCCGCGGCAGGGGCGGCTGGTCCGGCCTGATGATGGTCGCCGGCGCCACGGGGCCGGACGATGCGCGCCGGCTGCGCGCCGCCGCAGGCGACGCTCTATTCCTGGTTCCGGGCTATGGCGCTCAGGGCGCAGGCGCCCGCGATGCCGTCGCGGGCTTCGTCATGCGCGATGATCGACTGGAGGGCGGGGTTGTCAACGCTTCACGCTCTGTTGCTTCCCCAGCCGGCTCGCTCGAGGCTGCGACAGTGGCGGGATGGGAAACCCTTATCGACGCGGCGGTGGCAGCAGCGCAGGCCGACCTGCTTACCGCCACCCGCCGCTGAGAAGCCCGTTCTCCAGGGGTTAAACATCCCTGCGCGAAACCTTCAACGATCTGTGGCAGGGATCTCCGGTCGTGCCAGAGGAAGACCATATTCGCCGGAGAGGCCCCGAGATCGGCTATCGCCGCGTTTCCTGGCGGCGACGCTGCCAGGGTCTCGGACGCGCAAGCCCGGGAGGCAACCGGCTTCGACCTCGGCGTCATTCTCGCAGATCTCGATCGTCTGGCCGGCTGACGTAGCGTTTCAGCCAAACCCGAATTGTTTCATGCAGAACGGATCGTCCGCTCGCTGCTTATCGGCGCCCTCCGTCTCGCGCGGGCTTTGCAAACCGCTGTCCCCATGCTGAAACGCTGATATGTCCGGGGTGAAGGACGCTAGGGAGGTCTTCATGAAGCGCTTTGGAGCATTGCTCGGCGGAGCAGCGTTGTTTGTGCTGGCGGCGTGCGGCGAACAGGCGGCAGCGCCCTTGCAGCCGATCACCGCCGCTGAGGTCAATGGCGCGGCCATCATCGCAGCCGACCAGCGGCCCGATATCTGGATCAGCCACGGCCGCACCTATTCTGAACAGCGTTTCTCGCCGCTCTCGCAGATCAACACGAACACGGTAAAGGAAGTCGGCCTTGCCTGGTCGGCCAATCTCGACGCGAACCGGGGCATGGAGTCGACGCCCATCGTGGTCGATGGCGTGATGTACGTCACCTCGGCCTGGTCGATCGTCTATGCATACGATGCCAAGACGGGCGAGCGCCTGTGGAAGTACGATCCGGAAGTCGACAAGGCCCGCGGCGTCTCCGCCTGCTGCGACGTCGTGAACCGCGGCGTCGCCATCTGGGAAGGCAAGGTCTTCGTCGGCACGATCGATGGCCGCCTCATTGCGCTCGACGCCTCGCGCGCTGACGGCGTGACGGACGGTCTCAAGAAGCCGCTTTGGGAAGTCGTCACGGTCGACCAGTCAAAGCCCTACACAATCACCGGCGCCCCGCGCGTGATCGACGGCAAGGTCATCATCGGCAATGGCGGCGCTGAGTATGGCGTGCGTGGCTACATCACCGCCTATGACGCTGCCGACGGCAAACTCGCTTGGCGCTTCTACACCACACCGAACCCGACCAAGCAGCCCGACGGCGCAGCCTCCGACAAGGTGTTCGCCGAAAAGGCCAATGCCACCTGGGGCGACAAGGGCGACTGGACCACCAGCGGCGGCGGCGGCACGGCGTGGGACGCGATGGCTTACGATCCTGATCTGGGCATTCTGTATGTCGGCATCGGCAACGGCTCCCCCTGGAGCCATCGCCTGCGCGATCCCGATGGCAAGGACAACCTGTTCCTCTCGTCGATCCTCGCAGTTAAGGCCGATACTGGCGAATATGTGTGGCACTACCAGACCACGCCCGGCGAGACGTGGGACTACACGGCGACCCAGCACATAATCCTCGCCGACCTCCAGATCGGGGACAAGGTCCGCAAGGTTGCGATGCAGGCGCCGAAGAACGGCTTCTTCTATGTGCTTGATCGTGCGACCGGCGAACTGCTCTCCGCCGACAAGTTCCAGGACAACGTCAACTGGGCGTCCAGCGTCGACCTCAAGACAGGCCGTCCTGTCGAAGCGCCCGAAGCGCGCTACCTGGAATCACCCTTCGCGGCCATTCCGGGCCCGCTGGGCAGCCACAACTGGCACCCGATGGCGTTCTCCCCGGATACCGGCCTTGTCTACATTCCGGCTCAGACCATCCCGCAGGTCTTCGCCGACCAGGCTGATTTCGCCTATCGCCCCGGCTTCTGGAACACCGGCGTCGAGTTCGCCGCTGCGCCCGGCCCGGCGCCCAAGCTGAACGAACGCCTCGCCGGACGCGCTGCCCTCACGGGCCAGCTCGTGGCCTGGGACCCCGTCGCCAAGAAGGCGCGCTGGACGATCGACTATGCAACGCCCTGGAATGGCGGCGTTCTCGCCACTGGCGGCGGCCTTGTCTTCCAGGGCGGCCTCGACGGAAAGTTCCGCGCATATGACGCTGCAAAGGGCGGAGCGGCGCTATGGGAAGTGGATGGCCAGTACCCGGTCATGTCCGGCCCGATCAGCTACGAAATCGATGGCGAACAATACATTGCCGTCACCGCTGGCTGGGGCACTGGCCTGCCGCTGACGGGCGGCGGCAACGCCATCCCGAATATCGGCTCGCCGGAGTTGGGCCGCGTGCTGGTGTACAAGATCGGCGGCAAGGCCGAGCTCGAGGCCTACGCGCCCTATGAAATGGAGAAGGTCGCTGCGACCGAGGACTTCGGCAGCGCCGCGGTGGTCGAGCACGGCCGCGTGCTCTACGACCGCAACTGCATGGTCTGCCATGGCGGGCTGGTCGTCTCGAGTGGTGTCGTCTCGGACCTGCGCTGGTCCAAGACGCCTGCGACGAAGGACGGCTTCGCTGACATCGTGCTGGATGGTCTCTATGCTTCCGCCGGCATGGCGAGCTTCGCCAACACGCTGAATGCGGACGACGCCGAGGCAATCCGCGCCTACATCGTCAACCGCGCCAACGAGGATGCAGCCGCCTACGCCGCGCAGGCGCCGCAATAGCGCATCTCGCAGTCTACAAGCAGAAAGGCCCGGAGCACCGCTCCGGGTCTTTTCATTTGCCGTTGCCAGCAGATTGCTTCGGCCAGCAGCCTATTTCGGATTGCAGTAGTTCAGGAAATCGCTCGCCGCCGCGCCAAACCGGGTGAGCGAGCCGACATACTTGGCCTGCACCTGCGTCGACGTGTTCTTCACCAGAGCCCACTCCACTTCGCCCCGGTCGCTGACGAACGAGATCATTTCGGGCTGGCCCATCGCCAGCAGGTCTGCCGACGTGACAGGGAAGGTGAACGACGTCTCATTCGTTGAAGCCTTTGTCGAAAACCTGCCTTCGATGTCGCGCGTGCCCGCGCCCGCGCGAACCTTGAACGTCGCATTGCCCGTGCGGCCGGCCTGCTTGCCCAGATGCATGGTGATGGCGCCGTTTGCGGCGTTGCACTCTGCATAGAAGCCCGCATTCTTGTCCGTATCCCGGACCCCGGTCACCACGAGGGCAAGCGCGGGGTCTTCAGGGATCAGCTTCTCCTCCGCCCACCACGACGTGCTCGCAGCCATGTTGGAAATCGTTGCTGTGCCAGACATGGCAGCCGGGGCCGAGCTAACCGAAGGCGCGGCGTTCGGCGTCACGGTCCCACCGCCGGCAGGTGCAGGATTGCTCGCACAGGCGACAGCCAGAAGTCCTGTTGCCGAGATGAGGGCGATACGGCTGAACATCGGGTTCTCCCAGTTGCGTGTAGCAGGGCGTACACGCCCCGCCTGCATCACTCCAGTCAGATCGTGATGACGACTTTGCCCTTTGCGCGGCGTTCCGAAAGCTCCTTTATGGCGTCCGCAGCGCGCTCCAGCGGATAGCGGTTGGAGACGTGGGGCCGAATCTTTCCCTCGCGATAAAGCCTGAAAATATCAGCAAGATTTTCCGCATGAGCCTTGGGATCACGCGCGACGAACGCGCCCCAGAAGACGCCGATGATCTGGCAGGATTTCAGAAGCGTAAGGTTGAGTGGCAGCTTCGGAATGCCCGCCGGGAAGCCGATCACCAGGAACCGCCCATCCCAGTTAAGCGCCCGCACGGCCGGCTCGGCATAATCGCCGCCGACGCCGTCATAGATCACGTCGACGCCGCCGCCGCTGATGTCCTTGATCTGGTCGGAGAAGGCTTTCTGCTGGTCCCGGCTCAGCGGGTTTTCCGGATAGACGAAGCCCTTGTGCGCGCCCTTGGAAATGCAGAAGTCGACCTTGTCCTGGCTCGATGCCGCCGCGATCACTTCCGCGCCCATCGCCACGCCCAGCTCGACAGCCGCAAGGCCAACGCCGCCCGCTGCGCCCAGCACGAGCAGCTTCTCGCCCGGCTTGATGTGGCCGCGATCCTTCAGCGCATAGTGCGACGTGCCATAGGTCATCAGCAGCGCCGCCGCCTCGTCGAACGGCATGTAGTCCGGCAGCGCGTTCATGCGATTGGCCGGTACGAGGATCTCCTCCGCCATGCCGCCCGCACCCGTAGAGCCAAACACCTTGTCACCCACCTTGAACGACGTGACGCCATCGCCCACGGCCTTCACCACGCCCGAAATCTCGCCGCCGGGTGAGAATGGCCGCTGCGGCTTGTACTGGTACATGTCCTGGATGATCAGGAAGTCGGGAAAGTTCACCCCGACTGCTTTCACCGACACAACGATCTCGCCCTTGCCCGGCGTTGGCGAAGGCACATCCTCCAGCACCAGCGTGTCAGGCAGGCCCGGGGCCTTGGAAAGGATGGCGCGCATGCTCGTGTCTCCGTCAGTCTTGGCTGAGAGCTGGATTAGCGGACCCGTCCGGCTCTGTCATCCCGTCGGGGGGCGAGCAGGCGCTCCATGAAGCGCCAGTTGTGGTGAACTTCGGCAGGTACCTCCGCGCCCACATAAGCCGGCCTGTCCCTGAACCCCTCCGCCTCATATAGCCTGTGGGCCGATGTCATGAATGGACCCGAGTCCAGACGCATGGCCGAATAGCCGAACGCCTCCGCGTCCGCGATCAGCCGCTGGACAATGACGGCGCCCAGCCCGCTGCCGCGTTGGTCCGGCCGCACGAAAACACGCTTCATCTCTGATGCACCATCGGGGGTCCGACGTACGCCGCCCATACCCGCCAGCTGCCCGCGGTGATGTACGAGATAGAACACGCCCTCAGGCGGCTGCGCTGCGCACAGTTTTTCGAGCGAACCAGCCACGTAGTCCGCAATCGACCGCCCGAACAATGCTGGCAGCGTAAGCCCGAAATCTCGACGGATGTTCAGGTCCAGCCACTCAAGATACTGTGTGTTTAGTTCAGTCAGCGCCGCACGATCGCGCCTTGAATCTGCGTTTTCGAACGTAATCGTCATGGTGCCATCCTGGTTCGAATCCGCTGCCCTGGCCAGCAACGCCCTTGCGCGATGCTGCCGCCTCTGAAACCGTTGCTCGCGACGCGTCCCGACAGAGGCCGCGCAGGGGATAGCCATTCATGCAGTTTGTCATCACCCGTCGCATCGCCACCGGCATGCTCGCCGCCCTGAGCATCGCTCTCGCCGCCTGCGCCATCGCTCCGGTGACAACCCCCAGCCAGGTCCCGGGCGTCTTGTTCCGCATGGTCGATGCAAACGGCATCAAGCTGCGCGTCGCGGAGATGGGCGAGGGGCCGCTGGTCGTGCTCGTGCATGGCTGGCCGGAGAGCTGGTATTCCTGGCGGCATCAGATCCCCGCCATCGCCGCCGCCGGCTACAAGGTCATCGCGCCCGACATGCGCGGCTATGGCAAGTCGGACAAGCCCGCCGCCATCACCGACTACGACATCCACCACACCACCGCAGACATCGTCGGCCTGATCGACGCCTACGGCGCCGAGAAGGCTGTCGTCATCGGCCATGACTGGGGCGCCATCGTCACCTGGAACACCGCGCTGCTGCATCCCGACCGCGTCTCGGCGATGATCGCGATGAGCGTGCCCAATGGCGGCCGCGGTGCCGTCGCCCCCACCGTCGGCATGAAAGCTGCTAATGCAGGCGGCGAGAATTTCTACTACATTCTCTACCATCAGGAGGCCGGTGTCGCCGAAGCGGAATACGACAGCGACCCGCGTGGACTTCTCTCGCGCCTCTATGCCTCAAATGACACGCCGCGTGATCCGCCAACGGTGACCGATCCTGAACGCTCCGCCGGCGGATGGATCCCGCGCCTCGGTAAGCCGCGCGCGCTGCCCGGCTGGCTGAAGCAGCAGGACCTCGACTATCTCGTCGGCGAATTCACTGAGGCCGGTTTCCGCGGCGGCGTGAACTACTATCGTAACATGGACCGCAACTGGGAAACCACGCCCCAGCTTGATGGCGCAAAGATCGAGGTCCCCGTCGCCTTCCTCGCCGGCGTGGACGATATCGTCATCCGCGGCGCCAAGGAGCCCGCGCTCCGCGCGCAGATGACCCGCGTTGCTGACGATCTCCGCGCCGTAACGCTTGTGCCGGGGGCGGGCCACTGGATCCAGCAGGAAAAGCCCGCGGAGACGAATGTATTCGTGTTGGCGTTTCTGAAAGGGTTGAAGCAGGCGCCTTGAGCCTGCACTTACCGCCGTTGACTCTCGACACGCCCGCGCGCCATCCATCCGCCAATGAAACAGATGCGCGGATATTTCGGGGTCGGGATTGAAGGCCTTTCAAAGCCGATGAACCTCGGAGCGCTGCAGCGCACGGCGCATGCTTTTGGCGCCGCCTTCACCTTCACCGTTGCAGCTGCGCCAAAGATCCGCGTGATGCACAATGCCGATACGTCCAAATCGGACCTGCACGTACCGTGGTATCTGTGGAATTCGTGCGAGGAGATGCAGCTGCCGAAAGGCTGTGTGCTGGTCGGCATTGAACTGACTGACGCCGCTGTCGACCTGCCGGCCTTCCGCCACCCGATCCGCGCCGCCTACGTGCTCGGGGGGGAGGCGAGGGACCTGTCACCGGAAATGCAGGCGCGCTGCGCACACATCGTGAAAATCCCCACGCGCTTCTGCATCAATGTAGGACTTGCCGGCGCGCTGGTGATGTATGACCGCGTGCTCTCGATGGGCGGTTGGCCCCGCCGCCCGGTTCACTCCGGCGCGTCAGGCGACACGGAGTAGTTGCGCGGATCGTGCTGATGCGTGTTGCGCAAGCCGACGCCAATATGCGCCAGCAACAGCCCCGCGATCATCCCGACTGCCAGCGCCGCTGCCGCTGGCGTATCCTCCCGTTCGAAACCTGACGCGAGCAGGAAAGCCAGCATACCGCCAAGCCCGAACGCTGCCAGAAGCCCGACTGTGCGCGTCACCGAGCCGGTGACGTCAGCGATCGGTGCTGCAGCGCGCCAGTGGCCGTAGACCAGCCGCCCCGCCAGCATCGCGGCGACACCTGACGCCGGCCAGATCCATCCATCACGCAACCGCACCAGCATGGCGAACGCGTCGCTCCCGGCCTGCACGTCACTGGCTATGGCAAAAGTTGCCATCGTCGCCGCGCTGGCGATTAAGCCAGCGCCGCCAAACATGATCGATGCGCCTGCCGCGCGCCGCCATGCCACGTGGCGCCCCTCCGTTCGTCAGCTGATCTGCATCTGACAAGCAGGGTGCGCGCCGCTTCGCACGATAGCTAACGCGCGTCAGCCAACACCTGCCGCGGCGCGATTTCCGCCCCGATTTGACGCAAGACGCGCTGGAAACGGCGGGTTAGGTGAAATTGCGCCGAGCCGCTTAAGCCGATTTTCAACCGCACGTGCCAGATTGGGCCGCAACAGGAAGGCCGCTCAGAGCTTTCCGTCTACGGATGATGGTGTGGTTATGGCGAAGACGGTCCTGGTCGTCGATGACGATCCTACCCAGCGTCGGTTGATGCAGGCTGCGGCCGAGAAGCAGGGCTTCCGCGCCCGTGTCGTCGAGAATGGCGAACGCGCGCTCGAGGAAGCCTCGGATCTCCGTCAGGGCGTCGATGTCGTGCTCCTCGACCTTGTCATGCCCGGCCTATCCGGTATGGACACGCTCGAGCGCCTGATCGAGCGCCGTCCCGACCTCCCCGTCATCGTGATCACCGCCACCGGCGGCATCGACACCGTGGTTCAGGCAATGCGCGCCGGCGCGGTGGACTTTTTCGTCAAGCCCGCCAGCCCCGAGCGCATCGCCATCTCGATCCGCAACGCGCTCAAGCTGTCGGACCTGCGCGGTGAAGTTAAGCGCCTCACAAAGAAGACCGAGGGCCGCATGGGCTTTGACGACATGATCGCCGGCGCGCCTTTGATGCGCCAGGTCGTTCGTCTTGGCCAGCGCGCCGCCGCCTCGTCCATCCCGATCCTCATTCTCGGCGAGTCCGGCGTCGGCAAGGAAGTCATTGCCCGCTGCATCCAGGGCGCTTCCGAGCGCGCCGGCAAGCCGTTCATCTCGGTCAACTGCGGCGCGATCCCTGAAAACCTGGTCGAGTCGATCCTGTTCGGCCATGAGAAGGGCTCGTTCACCGGCGCCACCGACAAGAAACTCGGCAAGTTCGTCGAAGCCGATGGCGGTACACTGTTCCTTGACGAAGTTGGTGAGCTGCCGCTCGACATGCAAGTGAAGCTGTTGCGTGTCCTTCAGGAAAGCGAAGTCGATGCAGTCGGCTCGCGCCGTCCCACCAAGGTCGACGTCCGGATCATCTCCGCCACCAACCGCGACCTCGCGACCCAGGTCAAGGAAGGCCGCTTCCGCGAAGACCTCTATTATCGTCTCAACGTCTTCCCCATCGAGATTCCCTCGCTCAAGGAGCGCCGCGAGGATCTGCCCGCCCTGGTCGATCGCTTCGTGGGCCGCTTCAATGCGGACGAAGGCAAGTCCATCGCCGGCGTCTCGCCCGATGCGTTGGCGATGCTCGCCGCCTATGACTGGCCCGGCAACGTCCGCCAGCTCGAGAATGCGATCTTCCGTGCAGTTGTCCTTTCCGACGGCGGCGTGCTGAAGCCGGAAGATTTCCCGCAGATCTCGGGCATGGTCGCGCCTGGCCCGATCGCGGTGGAGCCGCTGCACAAGGCCGCCAACGATGAGGGCGACCAGCCGGTCCACATCACCGACGGCACGGGCGATCTGCGCACGCTGGAAGCCATCGAGCGAGATCTCATCCAGTTCGCGATCGATCACTATTCCGGTCACATGTCGGAAGTCGCCCGCCGTCTCGGCATTGGCCGCTCGACGCTCTATCGCAAGGTCCGCGAGTACGACCTCAAGGTCCGCGATGGCGAAGAGCTCGATGAGACTGGATCGTGAGAGACATCATGGACAATCCAGCCCGCATTTCCCCCACCCTTTTCCTCGGCGCTGACGCTAGCCCGCACGCACCCACCATCAGCGGTCTCGAGGCCTGGTCCAGCCTTGCGACGATAGCAGGAGCGTTGGTCGTCGCGGCTGCCGGTTCCGGCTGGGCTGTCTGGTTCGCTGCCACGTCGCTCTAAAGGCCTGGTCCGGCCTGCAACGGCATATCGTGTCTGCAGTTTGCGTCCCGCAGGCTTCTTCACCACAGCCAGGCGGTGCGCGAGGCTTGCACGTGCACGACTGAGCCGGCTCCTCACAGCACCCACCGCGCCCACCGCG
>JBMOGP010000021.1:0-13049 GCA_049318285.1 Hyphomonadaceae bacterium | reverse complement strand
TCGGCGCGCGGCCGCGTGGAGGCAATGCGGCCGAAGAAGAGCTGGATCGCGAGGTCGGTGTGGAGCGTGTAGAGGCCGGTGCGGAGCAGGCTCACATCGACAAGCTGCCCCTTGCCTGTCTTCAGCGCCTGGATGAGGGCCGCGTTTATGGCGGCGACGGCGGCGATGCTGGTGGTGTGGTCGCCCGAGGCGGTGCGGACGGGGAAGAGTTCGGAGCCCTTTGGCGCAGTGAGGCGCGCAAGGCCGGAGCGGGACCAGAAGCTGGCGACGTCGAAACCGGGGGCGTTGGCGTCGGGACCTTCGAGGCCGTAACCGGTGAGCGCGCAGTAGACGAGCTTCGGGTTGCGCTTCGAGAGAATGTCGTAGCCCAGCCCGGAGCGCTCGATGCCGCCGGGGCGGACATTTGTAAGGAAGACGTCAGCCGTATCGGCGAGCTTGCGGATGATCTCGCGGCCCTCTTCGGTGCGGGCGTCGACGACGATGGACTTCTTGCCGCGGTTGTCGCTGTCAAAGGCGGGGTTGTCGGTCAGGTGGGCAAGCGGCGCGCCCTTGGTCGGGAAATTGGAGCGGACGGGGTCGCCCCCCGGAGGTTCGATCTTGATAACTTCTGCGCCCCAGTCCGACAGAATGCCGCCAGCCCCTGGAGCAGCGAAATATGTCGCGTGTTCAATGACTTTTATGCCTTTGAGGAGCAGAGCGGCCTCCCGAAACTATGTGCTGCCAGCCGAGTTTTCGGGCCAGCCGTAAATATGTGTTAACCTAGGGCAGCAATTGTCATTTTTCACATGAGTTCAAGCCGCCAGTAGGCAAAGGCTCACCGGAATGACAATCGCGACCATGCGGACCGCCCTGACCCAGGACGATATCCGCCGCCTTGTGCGCGGCGACACCGCAGAAGCGCGCGCCGACGCCGCTCACAAGATCTGCCGCAGGATCGAGGCAACCGACCTGACCCCGGAAGATCAGGAAAGCGCCCGTCAGATACTCGACATGATGTGTGCGGACGCTGCGGTGCTCGTGCGCCAGGCGCTCGCCGTCACGCTGCGCAACTCACCGAAGCTGCCGCGCGACATCGCGCTGAAGCTGGCGAAGGACATCGACATCATTGCGGTGCCGGTGCTCAAGAACTCGCCGATGATCACGGACGAGGACCTCGTCGAAATCGTCCTGGCGGGCTCCTCCGAAAAGCAGGTCGCCATCGCGCAGCGCGCGACGCTGGGCGAAGGACTGACCGAGGTAATCGCCCTCTATGGATCAAAGGAAGCTGTCGAGGCAGCGACGCTGAACGAAGGCGCGGCGTTCTCGGACGATGCCTATGCGGGCGTCCTTAAGCGGTTCGCCGACGACAATGACGTCAAGGCCGCACTGGTTTCTCGTTCGACGCTTCCGATGCATGTGACCGAGAAGCTGGTCAACATGGTCGCGGGCGAGCTGTTCGACCGGCTGGTCAACACGCACGAATTGCCGCCGCAGCTGGCAATCGAGATCGCCGCAGGCACGCGAGAACGCGCGACGCTCGATCTGGTGGAACAGGCCGGCCTCTCGACGGACCCCGCGCGATTCGTGCAGCAACTGCACCTCAACGGGCGCCTGACGCCTTCCGTGATCATGCGCGCGCTGTGCCTCGGGTACATGACCTTCGTCGAGCATGCGCTGGCCGAACTCAGCGGCGTGCCGCATGCCAAGGCATGGCTGATGGCTCACGACGCGGGAACGCTGGGGCTCAAGACGGTGTTCGAACGGGCGGGACTTCCGAGCGGAATGTTCACCGCCTTCCGCCTCGCCATCGACATCTACCACAAGACCGACATGGATGGCGGCCCCGGTGACAGGGAGCGCTTCCGCCAACGCATGGTGGAACGCGTACTGACTCAGTTCCAGGCCATCCCGCGGGCGGACCTCGAATACCTGCTCGACAAGCTCGATGCGCTGGACAACGCGCGCGAGCGTGGAGTTGTAGCGGCTTAAATCCCCGCGTCCTCGTCCAGACCCAGCGCGATATTGAGGTTCTGCACCGCGGCGCCTGATGCGCCTTTGCCGAGATTGTCGAGCTGGGCAACGAGGCGGGCTTGCTTAGCTGCATCGTTGCCGAAGACGAAAAGCTTCATGCTGTTGGTGTTGTTCAATGCTTCGGGGTCGAGGGCTTCGACATAGCCGCCGGCGCCGCTGCGGGCTTTCTGCAGAGCGACGGTCTCCGCTTCGCTTGCGACAGTCACGAAGCGCTCTCCCTGGTAGAAGCCGATCAGTGCGTTGCGAAGATCGGCTGCCTTTGGCACGCCGGGTAGCGACCAGAGCTGGAGCGGAACTTCGACCAGCATGCCTTGCGCGTAACGGCCAACAGCGGGGGCAAAGATCGGCGCGTTGGCAAGGCCAGAATACTTCGTCATCTCCGGCACATGCTTGTGGGCAAGGTGAATACCATAGACGCGGAAGGCATCGCTGGTACTCTCGGGCGGCAAGCGGGCGAACTCCTCGATCAGCCCCTTGCCGCCGCCCGTGTAGCCTGAAATGGCGTTGACCGTGACGGGCGTGCTGGCTGGGACGAGGCCGGCGGCGACGAGCGGCGCCATAAGTCCGATGAAACCGGTGGGATAGCAGCCAGGGTTCGAGATGCGCTTCGAGCGACTGATCAGCACGCGATGGCCGTCGGCCATTTCGGGGAAGCCGTAGACCCAGTGCGGATCCACGCGGTGCGCGGTGGACGCGTCGATGATGACGGTGTGGGGGTTCGCAACGAGCTTCACTGCTTCCTTCGCCGCATCGTCCGGCAGGCAGAGGATGACGGCGTCGACCTGGTTCATCAGTTCGGCGCGTGCAGCGGGGTCCTTGCGGCGCTCCGCTTCGATGGAGACCACCTGCAGGTCGCGCCGCTTCTCCAGCCGCTGGCGGATCTGGAGGCCGGTGGTTCCGGCTTCGCCGTCGATGAAGACTTTGAGGGTCATGTCCAGTTCTCGTCTTTGACTACCGGCCAGCCTTTGACGTTGCGCTGAGCTTCTTCGAGAGATTCAAAAACGCCAGGGTTCCAGAACCGCATCCCGAAACCAGCGGGCCTGACGTTGGGATCATCGGGTTCAACGTCATACCACTGGATCACACGGTCACGGCGCCTGCCGTCAGGAGCGACGCGAAACGTTCCCTCCCGACGACCGTCAGGGCTTGCCCATATGAGAGGGTTTTTCTCGTTCAAAAAACGGACCCAAAAGCAAAAGGGCGCTTCGGTTTCCCGAAGCGCCCTCTCGAAACACGTATCGAGGCGGACTAGCGCTTCGAGAACTGGAACGAACGGCGAGCTTTGGCCTTGCCGTACTTCTTGCGTTCGACAGCGCGCGGGTCGCGCGTGAGGAGCTTCTGCGGACGCATGGCGGGGCGCAGTTCAGGTTCGAACTCGACGATGGCGCGGGCGATGCCATGACGGACAGCGCCGGCCTGGCCAGTCAGGCCCGAGCCCTTGACGGTGCAGACGATGTCCAGCTCGGTCTCGCGCTTTGCGGCTTCGAGCGGCTGCCGGATCATCAGGCGCAGAACTGGGCGCGCGAAGTAGTCGGCGATGTCCTTCCCGTTCACGGTGATCTTGCCGGTGCCGCGCTTCACCCAGACACGGGCGGTTGCGGTCTTGCGTCGGCCCGTTCCGTATGAGCGGCCGAGCTTATCGATCTTCGCGGCGACCGGCGCTTTCGGCGCGGCGGCCTTCACGTTGAGGTCCTTGATCGAGCTCAGGGATTCGACGGCTTCGGCCATGATCAGGCGACCTTCACGTTCTTGGAGTTCTTCGATTTGAAATCGACGACTTCAGGGTTCTGGGCAGCGTGCGGATGCTCGGCGCCGGCATAGACGCGCAGTTTCGAGAACTGCTTGCGGGCCAGCGGGCTCTCGCCCGGCATCATGCGCTTTACGGCCAGCTCGACCACACGTTCGGGAAATTTCCCGGCGAGGATCTTTTGCGGCGTCGTCGTCTTGATGCCGCCCGGGTGGCCGGTGTGGCGGTGATAGACCTTGCGCACCATCTTGCGGCCAGTCATCGCGACCTTGCCAGCGTTGATGACCACGATGTGGTCACCAAGATCGACGTGCGGGGTGTAGTCCGCGCGGTGCTTCCCGCGCAGGCGGAGGGCGATATAGGAGGCAAGGCGGCCCACAACGACGCCTTCGGCGTCGATGACCACCCACTTGTTCACGGCATCAGCCGGTTTAACGGAAACGGTTGTCATGCTCCGGCGCGGAGCCTTTCTCGGTCTGGGTTAGGTCTGAATTTCGAACGCGTGCAGCTACAGTCGCCCCCCGCCCTTGTCAACAGTGTTGGGGAATGGTCGGCCTGGTTCGCGCTGCACAATGGGAAACGGCCCCGGCGATGGTAAACGGTCTTTGGCTCTGATCGCCAGAATCCTGAGCCGTCAGCCCCTACCTTGATCCCATCTTTTTAATCGATCCGTGGCCGCTCGCATGGCTGAATAGGGCAAACACGATGTCCTCTACGGCCCCGGCTTCAATCTGCCCCGCCGCCGCCACCCCCGCCATCGCCGCCGCCGTCGTTACCGTCATCACTGCTGTCGGTGCGCTTGTCATTCGGGTCAGTCTCGGACTTGTTCTTCATGCCAGGCAAGGGGCCGCCGGCGTCGGTCGGCACGGGCACGACGGAGCCATCGTTCTGGCCCTTTCCCTTACGCCCCCCCTTCGGCGCTCCGAACTGCGAGCTGAGCAGAAAGAAAGGCGCGACCGCCAGGCCGATGATCAGAAGGATCAGTCCGGTGCCAAGGATATCGCTCATGAGCATAATCTTAACACGCCCACGACCAGCCGCTAGCGCGAGCACAATCGACGAGACCGAAACGACCCTCTAACGTCAACGGAACAGGCCAGCCGGAGGAAAAGCTGATGAATCGTCGATCGTTCATGATGGCGGGTGCAGCATCGGCGCTGGCGCCCCATTTCCTCTCCGCGAATGCAGAATTGGCGGCGGCGGACTATCGTGCGCTGGGGGCTATCCGTGATCTGGGACTGGCGGAGGACGCCTCCGAGGTCATGAAGACAGCCAGCTACATGATGGACGTGCTGGGGCCACGCCTGTCGGGTTCGCCCGGCATCAGGAAGTCAGGCGAGTGGGTCGTGGAGAAGCTGAAAGGCTGGGGGCTGACGGGGGCGGCGCTGGAGCCGTGGCCGACCGACCCGACCGGCACGAACAACGGTTTTCCGCGCGGCTGGTCCAATGAGAAGTTCTATCTCCACGCCACGACGCCAAACGCCTTCCCGATCAGCGGCATGTCGATCGGCTGGACGCCGGGCACCAATGGACTGGTGAGCGGCGAATGCGTGATGGTCACGGAGACAAGCGAGTCCGAGCTTCGTAACAAGTACTCCGGCAAGCTGCGCGGCAAGTGGGTAATGGGCCAGGCGCCGATCAACATGCGCGCCCAGTGGGAACCCGTGGCCAAGCGGCTGACCCAGAACGAACTGGACGCTCTCGAGAACCCTGCACGGCCCCCTGAGAACGGCTCGGCGCCAGGACCGACCGGGCCGGCAGGCTCCAATCCGAATGTGCCTCAGCCTTACAACCGCAACGCTTTCTTCTTCGACGAAGGCGCGCTGGGCGTGTTCTCGACCAACAAGGGGCATGGTGTCGTCAACGTGCTTGGCGGCGCACGCATGGAGGATCCGGCAAGACAGCTGCCGCGCATTGCTGTCGAGGCGGAGCACTATGGCCGCATTGCCCGCTCGGTCATGCTGGGCCAGCCGGTTGTGGTTGAGGCCGACATCCGCAACGCCTGGTACGACAATCCCGAGATGTTCAACGTGGTGGGCGAAATCCGCGGAACAGAGTTCCCTGACGAAGTGGTGATGCTCGGCGCCCACTTCGATTCCTTCCACGCCTCGACCGGCGCAACGGACAATGGCGGGGCGTGCTCATCGATCATGGAAGCGATGCGGCTGCTGAAGGTGACCGGCGCGCCGCTCAAACGCACCGTAAGGATCGGGCTTTGGAATGGTGAGGAACAGGGGCTCATCGGATCCCGGCTCTACGTGGCGCAGCATTTCGGCGGCCTTCGTGGCGTGCCAACGGCGTCCAATGCGCGCGGCGAGATCGCCCCTGTAAAGCGGTCGCACAGCCGCTTCCAGGCCTATTTCAACATCGACAATGGCGCCGGCGCCATCCGCGGCATCCATAGCCAGGGCAACCGGGCGGTCGTGCCGATCTTCCGGCGGTGGCTGGAGCCACTTCGCGATATCGGCGCGACCCACGTCTCGCAGCTGACGCGGGGCGGCACGGATCACCTGTCATTCGACGGCGCTGGCCTGCCCGGCTTTCAGTTCATTCAGGACTCGCTGGAGTACGAGCCCAAGACCCACCACACGAATATGGACTTCTTCGAGGCTCTGCAGCCGGAGGACATGCGGCGAAACTCGGTGATTCTGGCCAGTTTTGCGATGATGGCGGCCAACCACTCCGACTTCCTGCCCCGCAAGCCGCGCTCGGCGGCAAGGTAAATTTCCTTGCAAAACCCGCTGCGACGCCTTGGCCGGCGAACTTGGTGATAAGGGCGATTGACAATCATTCGCGCTTTCGTGCAAATCAGTCGCATGATCATCTGCGTGTGTCGGGCCCTGAACACCGAGAAAGTTAACGACGCGATTGCGGCGGGAGCCCGGTCGCCCGCTCAGGTGCACCGTCACCACGACACGACGATCAATTGCGGAAAATGCTCCGAGACACTGTGCGGGATGATCCGCGAACAGTCATGCACAGATGCGCCGCGGCAGCTGGTCCACGCGGAGTAGCTTGAGAACGCTTCGTCCTCGCATTCTCAGAAATATCCAATAAAAACAACTTGCGGAGCGCCGAGAGTCGGCGTCTTTGGGGCTCGCAGTGCGTATTGCGTAACGCAGCCGCCTCTCCCCTGGTGCGGCCATATTTCAAAGGAACCAGCGCCATGAAGGGCGACGCGAAAGTCATCGAATTCCTCAACCTGGCGCTCAAAAACGAGCTGACGGCCATCAACCAGTATTTCCTGCACTCGCGCATGCTCCGCGACTGGGGCGTCTCGGAACTTGCCAAGAAGGAACACGAGGAGTCCGTCGAGGAGATGCATCACGCCGACTGGCTGATCGAGCGCATCCTTTTCCTCGAAGGGCTCCCTAACCTGCAGGACCTCGGGAAGCTGTTCATCGGCGAGACCGTCAAAGAGATTCTCGAATGCGACATGAAGACGGAGCAGATAGCCATCCCGGTGCTGCGCGACGCGATCGAGCATTGCGAGAAGGTGCGCGACTACGGCTCGCGCGACCTGTTTTACAAGATCCTCCACAATGAGGAGGAGCACGTCGACTACATCGAGACGCAATTCGACCTCATCGACCGGATGGGCATCCAGAACTACATCCAGCTGCAGTCAAAGCCAAACGCCAGCCAGGCGCTGGAATAGTCTCTTTCCGCAAGGACACACTTGCGGAAGCTGGCAGTTACCCCAAGCTGGACATGAGGCCTGCGCAACCACACGGAGCCGCGCCGATGCTCACGCTCGAACAGCTTCAGGCGAAGGTTGCTTCGCAGAAGACGGCCCTGCCCGCGCTCTATGGCGATGTTGACTTCGGCGTAAAGCCGGAGCGGTTTGCCGATGAGCCGGTGATCGAGGGGCAGCCGAAGGGCAAGCTCGACCATATGCGCGCGGAGGTGCTGGCCGACGCGACGAAGGTGGAGCGCATGCGCGCCTACACCATGCTGGGCGACACGGTGGCCGATGCCTATGCGGCTCTGATGCCGACCTATGGATTCCGCGGCCTGACATCAATGCTGACGCAGGCATGCGATCACGGCATCGAGTCTGTTCCGGAGGCGCCGCTCGAACTGGTCAACTTCATCCGCGCCATGGAGGCGACGCCCGACTGGGTCGACATGAAGCTGGTGGAAGAAGGCGCGCGGCAGAGCCGCGAAGACGCCGCCAACTATTCGCCCTTCGTGATCCGCGGCGCGTTCATCGCAACCTTCATGAACAAGTACTCCGCCCTGCCGATGGCGCTGACCGGCACACTGTCGCACGACACGGCTGCGCGGCGCGTGAAGGACACGGCGAGCTTCTTCATCACTTCCACCCTGCCCGGCGCACTCGAGCGCTTCGGCCCCGGCTTCAAGTCCGCGGCGATGGTGCGACTGATGCATTCGATGGTCCGGTTCAACGCGCTGAGGCGCTCCAACGTGTGGGACGTGAAGACGTTCGGCATTCCGATTCCGCAGGTGGACCAGATGCCGGCGGGCCTCATCGGCACATTCCTGCTGGCGTTCAAGATCACCGGACAAGGTCGCTTCGAGTACACCGAGGTGGAGCGGGCGCGTGTGGAGTTGTCGCGCTATCGCTGCTTCCTGCTTGGACTACCCGAAGAGCTTGCACCGGCAACACCGCGCGAGATGGTCGACATGATGGTGCGGTACGACCAGACGCTGCGCAAAGGGTTCGACGATGCAACGTGCGGAGAGCTAACGCGCGCGACGCTGGCGGCATACCTGCCGGCGGACAGGTCACTCGGCAGCCGGATCTTCGACAGGATCGAGCGGCGCTTCTCGAAGATCTTCTTCCTGCAGGCCTTCCTCAATGGAGATACGAACAAGGCCGAGGCGATGGGCGTGAAGATCACCGCCGCCGACTGGGCGACGTTTGTTGCATGCGGCGCATTCATTGGCGTGCGGAAGGGGCTCTATGCGATCGCGTGCCGCCTGCCCGGCGTCGCGAAGGTTGCGGATCGCATGCTGGTGCGGAAGCTGGAGCGCATGCTGGCGAGTTATGGACACGCCGCGCATACAACGGACGCAGCGGCGTACCGCCCGACTGCTGTGAGGCAGGCGGCGGAGTAGGCGGGCTCTCTCAGCGCGGCGGAACAACAAGCCCCTTCAAAAACGCCGCATACATCCCATGCGCCTTGGCCGTGAGCTCCGGGCTGTATCTCACGCGCCAGTCCCGGGCCTCAATCTCGTCGAAGGCGTGCGTGGCGCCGTCGAAGAGTTCGACATTGATCGGCTCGCCGGGTGTCTTCATGGCCGCCAGCGTGCGCGCTACGTATCGACCGCCGACGACGGAGTCGCCTGTGCCAACGATTGTCTGGACCGGTACATCGATCCTCAGGCCACGGCTGGGCGCTAGCGCGCCAAAACCTTGCCAGGGGTAGAGGATGAAGGCGCCGACGAGGCCGTCGAGCGGTTCGTCGCGCAGGCCGGAGAGGCGTGTGACTTTCTCGGCTTCCGCGCCGGGCTGCAAGGCCATGGCATCGAGCACGGTCCAGCCGCCATGGCTCCAGCCAGCGGCCGCGATACGGCTGGGGTCGGCCCACTCTTGCTTGCGCGTCCATTCAAGCATCGCGTAGAGGTCGCCCGCGCGCTCGCGGCCCCAGAGCTGCAGGCCGGTGCAGACGGTGGCGTAGGCTTCGAACCTGTCGATACGGCGGTGGCCATAGCTGTCGACGACGAGCACGGCCCAGCCGGCGGCGCGCGCGGTCTCGGCCCATCGCGCCTGCAGGTTCTTCATGCCGCCGCAGCCGTGAAACTGCAGCACGACGGGGAACGGTCCCTCGCCCTCCGGCATGTAGAGTTCGGAGCCAACGAGCAGCGCATCGATGCGTTGCTGCACGGTCTCCCTTGCGAAGGCTTGCGGTGCGAGCGCCATCAGCATTCCTGCCAGCGCGACCAGTCTCGCGACGACTCTGAACCTAGGTGGGCGGCGCGCAATCACCAAGCCCCGTTCTGCTGCATCCTGACCCATGACGCCGCCGCAACTCGGCGAGCAGCGCCTGGTCGAAGTCACGCGATGTCAGGTCGTTCCAGCTGGCGATCTCGGCTTTCAGCAGCGCGCTCTGCTTAGCAGACTCGAATGTCTCGCCGGGGATCAGATTGAGTTCGTAGAGGCGCTGGGGCGAATAGCCGGTGAGCACCCAAGAATAGTGCCAGCCTAGCCCTGCAACTTTAGCAAGCTCGTTTGTGCAGTTCGAGGTGATCGTATTGTAGAAGCGCGCCTGCGTCGCGACATCGCGTGTGCCTTCGAGGAGCAGGTGGAGGAAGTTGCGCTTCTGGCTCTCGTCGAGCTGCAACGGATAGACGTAGACGGCCTTGTCCAGGAACGTCACGCGCCGGGTCAGCAGTTCGCGCGCAGTGGCCCAGATGTAGGACAATTCGTAGCGATTGAAGGCGCCAGCAACAGCGTCATAGGTCTCACCCTGCTCCAGCCTTGCTTCGACAGTAAGGCCGACAATGCGGTCGCCGCCGAACTCAAACAGGATGAGCGTGTGGGCTGCATACTCGCCGCCGGGCTGCGGTTCGACCACGAACCAGACATCGCGCAGATTATCGAATGTGTTGGCGAAGGCCGTTACGTCCCACTTGTCCGGTCCTGCGGACGTGTACGACCAGTCGGCCACGTGATCGAGCGCGAATGCGCCGGGCGAGAGCTGCACGTTTGGCATGTGCGCGAGATTGTCGACCCATTTGCGATCGAGCCGCGGCTCGGCGAGCAGGACCGGCGTCACCAGAATTGCGAGCAAAGCCGCGACGGCGACACCTGCGGTTCGCCATGTCCGTTTCCTGGTCCAGTCCCAGATGCGCATCTGACCCGTTTCCGTGAGGGGACAAAAGCATGTATACTGCCGCCTCGCAAAGGTTCGATTCCAGTTGCTGTGTGGCGCAGCGGCGCACAAGAGTTGCGCGGGCTCACACGTGGGGATGGCGCGCCCTGAAACGTGGATCAGGGAAATCGGTATGAACAGGAAGTTGTTGATCGCGGCGGCGGGATCCGTCGCGCTGATGGCGCCAGCCGCTGGCGCTCAGGACGCCGGGCAATATGTCCGCCCGTACTGGTGGGACAAGCCGGTGGTCGAGGGGCTGGGCCGTGCAGTCATCGAGGTGGCGCCCAACCGCGCGCGATTCGATCTCGCCTTCGTGGAAACGGATGCGAAGTCCGACGAGGCGATGAAGAAGGCGGTGCAGCGCTCAAAGATCGCCTATGATGCGATCAAGAAAGTCGCTGGCGACAAGGCGCGCGTGACAACCAGCGTGAATGTGAACGCCTACTACAAGCAATACCGCGACAAGGACGGCCTGGTTCAGACCAATCAGCGCGCCGATCAGGTGGAAGGCTACGAAGCGCGCGTGTCGATGACTGTGCTGCTGACCGATCCCTCGCTGGCGGGACGTGCGCGGGCGGCGGCGCTGGCGCTTGGCCCGCAGGACATGAACCCGATCTATATCTACCTCGAACAAACGACCGACATGCAGCGTCGGGCGCTCGATGAAGCTGCGAAGGATGCTCGGGCGCGCGCACAACTTGCAGCCACGGCCGCAGGCGCCCGCCTCGGCGATCTTCTCGTCGTTCAGGAAGGAAATGACAGCTGTATGGGCGGCTGGTCTAGCGGACAGGTGGCTCGCGTTCTTGGCGGCGACAACTACAGCTATAGCGCAAGCGCTCCGTATGCTCCCCCACCGCCGCCCCAGCCGCCTTCGCCGCCGGTCGCTTCAGGCCAGGTCGGACGGCAGCAGATCACGATCTCGGAGCGCGACCTTGCAGGACTCGACCTGCCAAGCGATGCGAGTCCGCAGACGATGCAGGCAAGCGTCTGCATGATCTGGACGTTGGCGAAGTGATCGGAAGCCGCCAGCCCTTGCGCGCAATCGCTGGGCTGGCGGAATTCAGGGCTATTGGCCTGATGTCTGCCTGCTCGCTTGAACCGACCTTCCGGGACGGGCCTCAGCGCGAAAAGATTCCCTGCTACACCGAGGAGCCAGTCACCTATCTCCACATCGCGTTCGATGGCCACAGGGCAATCGTCATCGATAAGGGCGAACAGATCACCTTGAACTTCGTGCCTTCCATTTGGTCACGGATGGAGGACGTTTACGAAGGTGAAGGCTACATCCTATCCATAGACCGAGAGGCCGGTCTGCTTCGACCAGATGGCTCCGGTGTTGGGCCGTGTCACTAGCGAGGCGCCTTGACCTCGCCGCATTCTTCGATCAATCACCCGCGCCTCGGACCAACCTCTGCTCTGTGAGAGAGCCATGAAACGGCGCTACGAAAATCAGACCGCGATGACTGACCAGCTGGCGCTGGTCGATCGCATCTGCATGGAGGGATAGGAGCCGAGCCGGCCTTGCCGGATCACACCGAACCCTCCGCGCTTCTCGCCGGAGGGCTTTTTGTTGTCCGCTCGGATGACAACCCGCCGGAGAGCGCGGAGGGTCTGCGAGCAAGGAAACGCAGACATGAGCACGTTTGAAGTGTTCGAAACGGCGGCCGGTGGCCGCATCAAGGCCTGGGTGAAAGGCGTGCCCGTTGAGGACGCCGCCCGGGAACAGCTGGAAAACGTGGCGGGATTGCCGTTCGTGCACTCCCACCTCGCCGTCATGCCTGACGTCCACTTCGGACGCGGTGCGACCGTTGGTTCGGTGATCCCGACCAAGGGCGCGATCATCCCGGCCGCCGTCGGCGTCGACATCGGCTGTGGGATGATGGCGGTGGAAACCACGCTGCGCGCAGAGCACCTGCCGGACTCGCTGGCGAAGCTGCGCTCGGAGATCGAGCGTAAGGCGCCGGCTGGATTCGGTCGAAACGGGGAATGGGGCATGATCCCGGACTCCGTGGCGTCCCGTCTGCGGAATTCCGACCTGAACGAGCGGCTTGATCGCATCCGCGACAAGCACCGCAAGGTTCCGAACCACAAGGTGGGCTCGCAGCTCGGCACGCTGGGCTCGGGCAACCACTTCATCGAGGTCTGCATCGATGAGCGTGGGTTTGTGTGGGTGATGCTGCACTCGGGATCGCGCGGCACGGGCAACCAGATCGGGCAATACTTCATCGAGCAGGCGCGTCGCATGCTCGAGACGCGTGTGCTCAGCTATCGTGTGCCGGATCAGGATCTCGCTTTCTTCGTCGAGGGCGAGTCGATGTTCGACGACTACATAGAAGCGGTCGACTGGGCGCAGGACTACGCGCGCGCCAACCGCGAAGCGATGATGGAGCGCACGCTTCAGGCGATGCGCGAGCATCTGCCGAAGTTCAAGCTCGGCAAGCACGCGGTGAACT
>JBMOGP010000020.1:0-13372 GCA_049318285.1 Hyphomonadaceae bacterium | reverse complement strand
TGCAGGACGAAGCCGGTCAGCTCCAGCATGCCAAGGCCGCTGAGATTGCCGAATGTGGCGCCAAATCCGACCACAAGTCCGACCCGGGCCGGAGAGAAGAGATCGGTCGCAAGTCCAAAAACATTTGCCGAAAAACACTGGTGTGCGGCCAGCGTCAGGCCGAGCAGCAGCACGCCGACCCACAGGTTCGGCGCCAGCATCACGAGCGGAACGGGCAGGGCTGCGAGGGCCGACAGGAGCATCGGAATCTTGCGTGAGGCATTTAGCGAGCGCCCCTTGATCATCAACCGTGTCGAGAGCCACCCCCCGAACAGGGATCCGCAGGCCGCCATCAGAAAGATCGCCGCCACGGGCAGGGCGAGTTCGGCGGTGTCCAGTCCGAACCGCTTGTGAAAGAGATCTGGTCCCCAGAACAGGAGAAAGGCCCAGACAAAATCGGTCAGGAATTTGGCGGCGGCGATGGCCCACGCCCGCCGGTCAGTCAAAATCTGCACGAAGTCGTTAAGTCGGCGCTTCGTGGCCGGGGGGGCGGCGGACGTGATCGGTGGATCGAGTTTCGGAGGCCGCGGCAGCAAAAACCAGAAGGCGAGCCAGATGAACCCGACTGCACCCGTGATGACAAACGCCATCTTCCACCCGAACGCGACTGCAATCGCAGGCACGACAAGCGGTGTCGCGACCGCGCCGATGTTCGGCGCAGTGTTCATGATGCCCAGCGCCAGTGAGCGGTCGCCGCCTCGAAACCAAGTCGCCACGGTCTTGACGGCTGCGGGCGTCCCGACCGCCTCGGTGACGCCGAGCGCAATGCGAACTCCGACAAAGCCAGCTACCGTCGTGACGAATGCATGAGCGATACCCGCCAGGCTCCAGGCTCCGACGCCGATTGCGTATCCCCAGCGCAGCCCGACGCGATCAACGAACCAGCCGGCCGCCATGATCGAGCAGACGGTCGCAAGCTGGAAGCCGGACACGATGTGGGCGTAGTCCAGGTCAGTCCAGCCAAACTCGTCCTCAAGCATCGGCTTGAGCAGGGCGATCGCCTGACGGTCGATGTAGTTGATCATCGCTGCGCCGAAGACGAGGGCAAGCGCCGCCCAGCGCAGACGGTCGGACGCGGAGTATGTCCTTGGGTCTTGTCGCGCCATGTGAGGAGGTTCCGATCCAGCTACCCAATCGGGCAAGTGTAGCCCGTGTCGCGGCGGGTGCAAATTGCAGGAATGGCGAGCTAGAAACCAAGTTCGGCCATGGTCACGACCCGCCCTTCGCGCGCGCTGATCTCGGCAGCGGTGCCGATCGCTACGGCCCGCAATCCATCCATCGCCGTGACCACGGTCGGTCCTGTTCCGATGATCGCGTCCACAAATGCGAGGAGCTGGTAGTAGACAGATCCATGATGTGTGCCGGCCTTGAGCGCTGCTTCATCGACCGGCACGTGACGCTTCGTCACCTGCTTTGGAGCGCCAAGCGGAACACGAAGTGAGCGGACAAGATCGCCCGCGGGTATGAATGCTTCAAGCCGTGCTGTATCGCCAACTGCTGTCAGCGTCTCCTGCTGCTCGGCGCCTTCGGCGAACATGCAGAGGTCCAGCATGGCGCGGACGCCATTGTCGAAATCGACAGTCGTGAAACTGTTGTCGATGATATCGGGCTGCCTGCCGCCATAGCGTTCATCGAGATGGTTCACATCCATCGCGCCTGAGCAGAAGACCCGAACGGGTTCCGCGTTGACGATCAACCGCATCAGGTCGAAGAAATGGCAGCACTTTTCGACCATGGTGCCGCCGGTATTGCTGCTGAAGCGATTCCAGTTCCCGACCTTCACAAGGAACGGAAAGCGATGCTCACGGATGGTGAGCATGACAAGGCGGCCAACGGATCCTGCGCGAACGTCCTCCACAAATTGTGCCGCCGGCGGCATGAATCTGTATTCCATCGCTGTCCAGAAGACAGCCTTGTGGCGTTCAGCCCGCTCGACCACCCAGCGCGCGTGTTCAAGCGTTGTGCAAAGCGGCTTCTCGCAGAGAATGTGAACGCCAGCGTCGAAGAGCGGCTCAAGCACAGCCCGGTGGGTGAAGTTGGGCGATGAGACGATTACGGCATCCAGCGCTGCGCCCGCCACCATTGATTGCACGCTGTCGAACGTCGCGATGTCTCCCCATCTGCCGCCAGCCTCCTCGAGACTGGCCTTGAGGGAGCTGGGTTCGGGATCAGCCAACGCGACCAGCCGGACCGTGTCGACAAGCCCGATATTGCGGATATGCTCGCGCGCCATCATGCCTGCGCCCACAATACCGAAGCGAAGTGCGGACATGGAGAAGCCCTTGGAAAAACCCATAAGGTGGATGCGTTGAGCGCAATGCCCATTCTCACTTCCCACGCCCGCCGTCCCCTCGGCAAGGGGGGCTTGAGCGTTCCGCGTATTGGCTGGGGTCTCTGGCGCTTCCGCGGCGATGACGTACGCGCAGCGCGGGCGCGGGTCGATGCTGCGATCGAGGCGGGCCTCGACCTGTTTGACACGGCAGACGTCTATGGCCCTGACAATGGCGAACCATTCGGTGCGGCGGAAACCTTGCTTGGCCGCGTGTTAGCCGAAGCGCCGTCCCTGCGTGACCGGATCGTGCTGGCGAGCAAAGGCGGCATCGAACTCGGAACGCCATACAATTCCAGTGCGGACTACCTTGTTCGCGCCTGCGAGGCTTCGCTTCAGCGGCTGCGGGTGGAGGCGATAGACCTCTACCAGATACACCGGCCCGATCTGATGGCGCATCCGGGTGAGGTTGCTTCTGCCCTCGACGCCCTGCGGCGGGCCGGCAAGATCCGCGAAGCGGGTGTTTCGAACTATACGCCGGCGCAGGTCGCTGCGCTTCAGGCCCATCTTCCGTTTTCGCTTGCGAGCATCCAGCCCGAGTTTTCTCCCCTGGCCCTCGCGCCCCTGACCGACGGAACGCTTGACCAGGCGATGGCGCACGGACTTGCCGTGTTTGCCTGGTCGCCGCTGGCTGGGGGACGACTCATTTCGGGCGGCGGTGCGCGCTCGGCTGAAGTGATGAACGCTCTTGCGCCCATCGCGGCGCGGGCAGGCGTAGACGAGAGCGCTGCAGCCTATGCATGGATCATGGCGCACCCAGCGGCGCCAACTCCGCTCGTCGGCACACAATCGCCCTCGCGCATCCGCGCCGCAAGCGATGCCTTCAAGGTCATTTACTCGCGGCAGGAATGGTACGCCGTTCTGGTCGCGGCCAAGGGGGAGAAATTGCCATGACCCGCAAAGCCGAAATACGTGGACCATGCGAAGTCTCCTGGTTCAGCGCCCTTTGCGATGACGACTACGAATACCTTGGTGTCCCCGATCCGGCTCTGAAATCCAGTTTCGAACACTGTCGCAACATCGCACTGGCCGCAGAGACCGGCGGGTTCGACAACCTTCTGCTGCCGTCCGGATACGCGCTGGGAATCGACTCGATCGCGTTCGCGGCGGGCCTTGCCCCGCTACTCAAGCGGATGCGGCTGCTTGCGGCTATCCGTTGCGGAGAAATGTGGCCGCCCCAACTGGCCCGCCAGCTCGCAACGCTTGACCAGATGCTTGGCGGTCGGCTGACAGTGAACATCATTTCAAGCGATCTTCCCGGCGAGAGCCTCGCAAGCGCGCCGCGCTATGCGCGCACCGTCGAGGTCATGAAGATCGTTGGCGCCCTGATGAACGGAGAAGCTGTCGACCACGCCGGCGAATTCTACAGACTGAAACTCGAGCCGCCGCGCATCCGCACAGTCTCAGGCCGGCGGCCGGCCTTCTACTTCGGCGGACTGTCGGACGACGCGCGCGAGGCGGCTGCAGAAGCCGCCGACGTCTACCTGATGTGGCCGGACCGGATCGAGATCGTAGGCGAGATTGTCTCGGATCTTTCGGCGCGGGCCGCTCGCCGGGGTCGGTCCCTGAAGTTCGGTTATCGTGTCCATGTCGTCGTACGCGAGAGCGAGGCCGAAGCTCGCATCGCCGCCGACAGGCTGCTCAGCAGGCTTGATGACGAAGAGGGCGCCCGGATCCGGAGCAGATCTCTCGACAGTGCCTCCTATGGCGTGCGTCGCCAGGCTGAGCTGCGCGAGGCTTCGGGGACAGAGGGGTATGTCGAGGACAATCTCTGGACCGGCATCGGCAGGGCCCGGTCTGGCTGTGGCGCAGCTATCGTCGGAGATCCCGACCAGGTGCTTGCAAAGCTGAACGCCTATCGCGAACTCGGGATCGACGCCTTCATCCTGTCCGGATATCCGCATCTGCATGAGGCCGACCTCTTCGCAAGGCACGTTCTGCCGCGGCTTGACCACGGGCCGCTGCACCTGTCCGGCGTCAGCGCAACAGCGTGAGCGCGGTCAGACGGTGCTCATGATCGTCCGCTGTTCGTTCTCGAACTGAGGAGGGGGTGTCAGCCGCACGCCGGGAACGAGTGGTGCGTCTTGCCTGGCGTGCCGTTGAACGGATAATCCTGCAGCGATTGCTCACATGCGTGATCTGGCTTCGCGAAGCCTTGACGCTGCATCCTCGGGCGTAAGGTCGCGTTGAGGCATGCCCAACATCTCGAAGCCCACCATGAACTTGCGCACAGATGCGGAGCGCAGAAGTGGCGGATAAAAGTGCGCGTGCAGCACGAAACCCGAGTCTGGCTGCATACGAGGTGGCCTCTGGTGCCATCCCATCGTGTAGGGGAAGGGTGCATCAAAGACGGCGTCATACATGCGCGTGAGATCGGACAGAATACCTGCAAGAGCTCTCCGCTCTGCCTTGTGCAGTTCGGTCACGTCCCCAAGGGCGCGTCGCGGCAGCAAGAGGGTTTCAAAAGGCCAGGCGGCCCAGAATGGCGTCACGACAACAAAGTCATCGTTCTGGCAAACGATGCGCTCGCCGCTCTTCAGCTCGCGCTCCAGATAGTCGAGCAGAAGCGGGCGCCCATGCGCCGCCATCCAGTCCAGCTGGCGCTCACTTTCTCTCGCGAGTTCGTTCGGCGTCGAACTGGTCGCCCAAATCTGGCCATGAGGATGAGGGTTGCTGGCCCCCATCATCTCCCCCCGATTTTCAAAGATCGTCACTGCACCGATGTCGGGTCGTGTGGACAGCTCTGCATACTGTGAAGCCCAGGTCTCGACCACGGCCTCAAGCTCGGGCGATGTCATTCGTGACATGGGGCGGCTGTGGTCCGGAGAGTAGCAGATCACGCGGCAGATGCCGGTTTCAGGTTGTGTGACAAGGATCGCATCACTTTCGGGAGGGTCAGATGCTCCGAGTAGTGCGGGGAAGTCGTTCTCGAATACGTGGACGCCCTCATACTGGGGATTTCGCTGGCCATTGGACCGCGGATTCCCCGCGCACAAATAGCAGTCAGGATCGTGAACGCTGGTTTGCTGATGCGCCGGAGAGGATACCGAGCCTTGCCAGGGTCGCAGAAGACGGTGGGGTGAAACCAACACCCAGTCACCTGTCAAAAGATTCTGCCGCTTGTGGGCGCCGTTGATCATGACGTGATCTCGCGAGCGCCGTCGGCGATGCGACAAACGAGTGAATTTGCCAAGATCCCAGTCTGCGCGCGGTACGCGTCCCTTATCGTGCCGGACGCAGTTGCCACTGCGCCAGCGTCCACAAATGCAAGCACGGCTCCGCCAAATCCGCCGCCCATTTGTCTTGCGCCGTAGACGCCGCTTGTCTGGCTGGCGATGTCGGCAAGAATGTCCGTTTCCCTGCATGTGACGTCAAAATCGTCGCGCAGGCTGGCGTGGGACTCATTCATCAAGCGGCCAACCTTCGACAGGTCACCTGCGGCGAGCGCTTGCGCTGCCACAACCACTCTTTCGTTCTCGCTGACAACATGGCGTGCCCGACGCATCTGACGTTCGGAAAGAACGCTCTTGTCCAGCATGGCGTGGCTGGCATCCCTGAGTACGCGGAGTCCAAGCTGTTCAGCCGCTGTCTCGCAATCTGCACGTCGCGCTGCATACCCTCCGTCCACCAGGCGATGGCGGACTGTGCTGTCGATCAGCAGAAAGGCCACGGTCGGCGGTACGGGCGCGCGCTCGTATGTCAGCGACCGGCAATCCAGAACCAGCGCATGCCCCGCTATGCCATTGGCGGAAATGAACTGATCCATCACGCCACACGGCACGCCCACATACTTTGCCTCCGCGGATCGGGCCCACAGCGCGATTTCGACCGGACTGGCGGTGACGCCGGCACATGCGAGCATCGCCAGCATGGTGGAGATCTCCAGCGCTGCCGACGAACTCACCCCGGCGCCTTCCGGGACGTTGCCATGGATGACGAGATCGCAACCGGGAACTTCAATCCCAGCGTCGCGAAGCGACTGCCTTACACCTGAAACATAGTCCACCCAGGATCCCGAACCGACAAAAGCGGGCGCGATCTCGGCTTCTTCTTGCCTGCCCAGCGCCATGGCGCGGATCGTGTCACTTCCGTTCCTGGCCATTGCGACAAGACAGAAGCGATCTATCGCCGCCGGCATGACCAGTCCTTCGGAGTAATCCGTGTGTTCGCCGATGATATTGATACGGCCGGGCGCCGCGAATACACGCGGGCGTCCGCCAAAACGGGACGTGAAGGCCTGAACAACGGCATCCTCGATCTGCGCGATCATGCGTGATCCTGTTTCCGCCAGGCCCGATCTGGCTACTCCTGATCGACTGCACTAGTACGGGTGAATGCGTGTTGGAAGGTGAACGGCGATGAAATTGGGAGTCTGCTACTATCCGGAGCATTGGCCAGAGCAGATGTGGGCCGACGACGCGAGGCGGATGGCGGACCTCGGCCTGACGTGGGTACGCATAGGCGAGTTCGCCTGGAGCCGGATTGAGCCTGATCCGGCAAGATTTGATTGGTCGTGGCTGGATCGGGCGATCGAAACCCTGGGTGCAGCGGGCCTGAAAATTGTCATGTGTACGCCGACGGCAACGCCTCCAAAATGGTTGGTGGATGCAAGCCCTGACATGCTGGCTGTTGATTCACGCGGAGCGCTCCGGCGCTTCGGGTCGCGTCGGCACTATTGTTTCTCCAGCGAAAGCTATTTTCTGCAGTCTGCCCGAATTACGCGGGAGGTGGCGGCCCGCTACGGCAAGCACACCGCAATCGCTGCCTGGCAGACTGATAATGAGTATGACTGCCATGACACGACGATCTCCTTTTCGGAAAATGCACGCCAGGCCTTCAGGAGCTGGCTCGAGCACAAGTACGGTGACGTCGCAAACTTGAATCGCGCCTGGGGAACTGTTTTCTGGAGCCAGGAATACCGCTCATTCGACGAGGTCGATCCGCCTTTCCAGACCGTCACGGAAGCCAATCCTTCGCATCGGCTCGACTACCGGCGGTTCAGCTCGGATCAAGTGGTCCGGTTCAATCGCCAGCAGACAGATATAATTCGAGAGCTGTCGCCTGGACGCGATATCCTTCACAACTTCATGGGGGTGTCGACGTCCTTCGACCACTTCGATGTAAGCAAGGATCTCGACGCGGCCTCCTGGGATTCCTATCCGCTCGGATTCCTGGAGCAGGGGCCCTGGCAGGCTGATGTCAAAGCGCGCTATCTCAGACAAGGGCATCCGGATTTCACCGCCTTCCATCACGATCTCTATCGAGGGGTTGGTCGCGGGCGCTGGTGGGTCATGGAACAGCAGCCCGGTCCCGTGAACTGGGCGCCATGGAATCCGGCGCCGCTGCCGGGCATGGTACGCGCATGGACATGGGAGGCGTTCGCCCATGGCGCTGAAGTTGTCGCCTATTTTCGATGGCGACAGGCGCCATTTGCCCAGGAGCAGATGCACGCAGGGCTTCATACGCCGGACAATCGCGAGGCCCCAGGCGCAGCTGAAGCGCGACAGGTCGCGCGCGAAGCAGATGGACTGGTCGGTGCAGAGACATCGCGAGCATCTGTGGCGCTGCTGTTTGACTACACGGCGAAGTGGTTGCTGGACATCCAGCCGCAAGGAGCCGATTTCGACTACTTCCATCTTGTCCTGGAATTCTACGCAGCCTTGCGACGCGGCGGTCTGAATGTCGACATCCTGCCGCCTGACGCGCCACTGGACGGATACCGTCTGATCGTCGTGCCGAGCCTGCCCATTCTGGAAAGCAGCGTGATCGAACGGCTTTCAGCGTGCGACGCGCATATCGTCATCGGTCCAAGAACAGGGTCGAAGACCGGTGATCTGCAGATCCCGGAGAGCCTGCCCCCCGGGCCGCTGCAGGCGGTCATGCCGCTTCGCGTTACCCGTGTCGAAAGCCTGAGACCCGGCTGGGTCGAGGTGGGCGATTTCGGTGTTTCCAGATGGCTCGAGCACATCGCGACCGAATTGGCGCCACTCGCAAGAACCGCATCAGGGCAAGGCTTCTGGTATCGCCACGGCAAGTTTCAGTATCTCGGGGCCTGGCCGAGCGCAGATCTGCTGGATGCCGTTGTGAAGACCAGTGCGCAGAGCGCTGGGATTTCAGTCCTGAACCTGCACGACGATCTCAGGATCAGAAGGCGGGGAGAGATCGTGTTCGCAATCAACTATGGTCCGGAAACGATTGATCTCTCATCGTGCGTGCCCGCCGTAGCGACCGTCCAGTTCATTCTGGGGGGGCTCCTGCTTCCCCCGGCGGGCGTGGCCGCATGGCGCGAAGCCTAGCCGTCAAATCCGTGCGAGGTGAATGAGCCATGCCGTCTGAGGATCCGCGAGAGGCAAACTGAGACCCGTCTCCTCAAGAACGCGGGCGGAGAACGTTCGGCCGCCGAGCCACGCTTCTTTGTCATGTATGCGCCGCTTCGCGATCTCGGGCCATGGTTCTGGCAGGGTGATGCGATATCTTGCGGCGTGATCAAGGCCGGGAAAGCGGATCGGCGCAGCCTGGGCGTGACGGGCCACCTCCGTGCGGCAGACCAACGCCAGGGCTTCGTCAGCATCCTTGGAGACGCAGATCGTCGCATCGGCGCCGTCCTCTGAACGCCACCTCAGCAGACGTCCGGAATGGAGCAAATCTCGAAAGTTCTTGTAGTGCGCGATATGGATCGCGAGTGTTTCGAGATCTTTCGCATTCAGCCTGCGTGGATCCATCTCGACGCCAAGGTGCCCGAACATCGCGACCCTGGCGCGAAACGCCATGGGCAGCTCCCTTCCGGTGATCGGGTTGGGGCTGGGTCCGACATGCGCGCCAATCGTCTCAAGCGGCAAGACCAGATTTGCCCAGCGTTGTATCCGCACGCGCTCAATCGCATCTGTTGAATCGCTCGGCCATACGCGCGTTGTACGTTTCAGGATTTCGAGGTCAACGCGTGCGCCGCCGCTGGCGCAGGATTCGATCTCGACATTCGGATGCGCCATACGCAGGCGGTCCATCAACGCGTATGTGCCGCGGGTGATATGAGCGGCAGCCGGAACGCCTGCGCTGACAGCGGGAAAGAGGAAGCGATTGCAGTCCCATTTCAGGTAGGCGATATCATTTTCCGACAGCAGGCGATCGAGCTGTTCGAACAGGTGGTCACGAACCTCGCTTCGCGACATATCCAGCCAAAGCTGGTTCCGCATTGTCGGCCGGTCAGCATTGCGGGCGTGTACGCACCAATCCGGATGCGCACGGTAAAGATCACTGTCCGGGTTCACCATCTCAGGTTCGATCCAGATGCCGAGATCCATTCCAAGCTGGTGCACATGCTGAATCAGCGGAGCGAGCCCATTGGCGAACCGCTTCCGGTCAACGCGCCAGTCCCCAAGTGAGGACGTGTCGTCGCGGCGCCCGGCAAACCAACCGTCGTCGACCACAAACCGTTCTATCCCGATGTCCGCGGCCGCGCTGGCGAGTTCCTTGAGCGAAGTCTCATCGAACGAGAAGTAGGCGGCTTCCCACGAGTTGAAATGGACACGGCGCACACTGTTCATTTGCCGCGGGAGAATGTTCGTGCGGACAAAGGGGTGAAATGCGTCGGAAACACCGTTCAACCCATGGTCCGAAAAGCATGCATAGGCTGTCGGTGTTTCGAAGAAACTGCGAGGCGCCAGTTCCACCTCGCCAGGAGCCAGGTGAAGACCAGCATTCGCCATTCGCTGACCGCTCGGCAGCGTTTCAACCAGAAGCCGATGGTTGCCGCTCCACGCCAGATGAACGGCGAGGACGCGCCCTGTGTGATCGCCGGCGGTCGGGTCCAGTACTGCAAAGGTCGAACCCGGAAAACCAGTCCTGCCAGTCCGGTTGGTCTGGGACCATGCGCCGGGGACGAGCGCCAGACGGAATGGCTGAGCTTCGCGTGACCAGTCACCCGACATGCACACAATGTCGGCGGCCCAGGATGGTAGCGGCAGGCAGAGTGAATCTGCTTGCCGCAAACGAAACACCGTCTCATCGTCATTGTATATCGACGCTCTGGAAGCGAGCACACCCGTTTCTTGGTCAATCGTATAGCTAAGCTCAACACGCAGCAGCATGCGCTGATCCACGAGGCGGATGACAAGCGCCTGGTCGCGCCGTTCGATGGTTGTCGCCGACCAGAAGATCGCGTCGTCACCACCTTCGCGCACGCCGGAAATCGCCGGCTCGCCGAACCAGCCCATCCCGGCGGCAGGATAAAGCGACGGCTCAATCGGAACGTCAGGCGTCGACTCTCTTGGCCCGGTGCGGCTTGCAGCGTCGATCTCACTCAGATCCAGGTCATTGGGGAGGCGTATCCCGAAATGCAGCAGTCGCGGCGCTCCACTCTCATCCGCTGCAATTGCAAAGGTCGTCCGCCCCCCATCGATGCGTTCATAGCGCGGCATGAAAACTCCCCGTAGACTGACACACTGGGGGATCGGACGATCCGCGTCGAGGTTTCAATGAGTCGCGTAACGCTGAAGGCAGGCAACTCGGTCGTGACGCTGGCCCCGGACGTGGGGGGCGGCATTTGGGAGCTCGTTCTTGCAGGGCACGACATCCTGCTCAGCGCGCGCAACGTCGAAGCCGATGACGCGGACCCGCGAAATCTGGGCGAGTTTCCAATGGCGCCGTGGGTCAATCGCATCGCCAGCGGCAGGTTTGCCTGGCAGGGGCGCGAAATCTGCGTGGCGGAAGGACCGGGGCATGATCCGCAGGGACTTCATGGCATGGGCTGGCGCAGATCCTGGTCGATTGCAGACAGAAGCGACACCGAAGCATCGCTCGGCATCACATGGCATGGTGGCGCGGGATGGCCGTTCCCGTTCAGGCTTACCCGGCGCTTCATCCTTGAGCCGCATGGGCTTAAAATCGAAGCGCGGCTGACCAATCTTGGATCCCAGCCGATGCCGTCCGCGATCGGGTTTCACCCATATTTTCTGACGCGAGGCGCCGTCATGAGGGCGAAGACGTCCGCTGGGTGGGTGACTGACCCCATGGGGCTTCCGGCATATTTGGGGCTTGAAGATGTTGCCGCGCGAATGCGGTCCGGTGTCGTCATGGCTGATGAGCCGCTCGATAACTGCTTCGTCGGCTGGGACGGCGTCGTCGTGATTGACTGGCCGACGCATGCCCTGACGATGCGCACCGAGCCAGCGTTGCGCTATCTGCAAGTCTACTCGCCCGTCGGTGGAGACCGTTTCTGTATCGAGCCGCAAAGCGCAATTCCGGACGCCTTCAATCGTGATCCGGCCACAAGCGGCGTGTGCGTCCTGCCGCCAGGAGCTGATTTCGGCGCTATCCTCCGCCTCAACGTAACTCCGGCCGTCAAGACCGAAGTGCTCTAGGCACCGGCAGATGCCTTCCGCTTCAGGAATGGCAATGTCGCCACGCGCCGGAAGATGATGGCATTCACCAGCAGTCCAAATCCGATGCATGCAAACAGCGTGATCGCCATCAGATGGATATAGTGGATCGGTGTCCAGACAAACGTGAAATACGCATAGAGGCTGGTGCCGAAGACAAGCGACGCCATTGCCGCTCGCGCGTCCACATTGCCGAAAGCAAGTCCGAGAATGAACGCGGAGAGGATCGGCATCGACAACAGGCCGTTGAGTTGCTGGACGAGATTGATGATCGATGCTGCACCGGAATAGACCGGCACCAACAGGATCGATAGCACCATGAAGACAAGAGAGATCACCGTGTTCAGTCGCGCTACATTTGGCTTCGACTTGAGAAACTTCTCGTGCAGATCGCAAACGTATAGCGTGACCGATGAATTGAGCACGGATGTGTAGCTCGTCAGTACGGCGGCGACCATGAATGCGGCGAACGCGCCCGACAGCCATTCCGGCAAAACGGCGTCCACGATCCGGCTATAGGTCTGGTCGCCCAGCGGTCCCATGAGTTTGAAAGCGACAACACCTGGCACAACCACAATCGCCGGTATGAAGATGATGCGGATCACCGTTGCAGCGAGTACGCCTTTCTGCCCCTCGCGAAGGGAGGGGGCCGCCATCGCACGCTGCGTGATGGTCTGGTTTGTGCTCCAGTAGAACATCTGAATGAAGATCATGCCTGTCAGCAGCGTGGGCCAGGGTATCGGTGATGTCTCATCTCCAATCATGGAAAGACGTTCCATGGGGATTCCAGAAAAATCGAAATTGATGGCGGCAAGCGCAAGTATGACGACAAGCGCTGCCAATCCGAGGACCCCGATGCCGGAGATGGTGTCGTAAACTGCAACCGCGCGCAGTCCGCCTGAAATCGCATAGCCTGCGCCAACAATTGCGAGAGCCCCCGCGATCACGACAAGCGGAACATCGATACCAAGGAGGGTCTTCAGGAAAAGCGAGCTCGTGTAGAGCATTATCGGCAGGTAGATGAAAACATTGCCGAGCAGAAACAGAATGGAGACGCTCGCACGGAGATATTTCGAGCCATACTTTCGTTCCAGCAGCTCGGTCGTGGTGGTGCAGTTGTTGCGGTAATAGATCGGCAGGAAGACAAAACACAGCATCAGGAGCCCGACGATCGCCGACAGCTCCCACCATGCGAGCAGCAACATCTGATTGCCGTTCATTCCAACGAGCTGGTCCGTCGAGAGGTTGGTGAGCGTTATTGAACCTGCCACAAACGGCCAGGTCAGATTTCCGCCGGCAAGAAAGAACTCGCGATTTGAGTCCGACGAGCGGCCACCCATGCGGCGCACTTGCCATGCCGTTGCGAGAGCCATGGCGAGCGTCAAGCCGAGAAACACGGCCCACTGTACAACACTGTTCTGCAAGCCTCATCCCTCCGCAGCCACCCGATCACGGACCGTAATCTACAAGTGATAGACCGGCTAGCGCGTATACGGTCGCCATGTGAACGGGCCAATCCTGAACGGTTACTGTGACCTGCCCCAGGTTTTTCGGACCAGGAATTGCTTGAGTGACGGCCTTCTGGGAAGAGGGTCACATGCGCAAGGCGCGGTTTACGGATGAACAG
>JBMOGP010000019.1:0-13608 GCA_049318285.1 Hyphomonadaceae bacterium | reverse complement strand
ATCGCCTAGGCGACCATGCCGACGAACATGTAGAGGACGGCGGCGGCGCTGAAGAAGGCGATGGCGAGGGAGCCGAGCTGGTTGATGGCATCGAGCTTCGTTTGTTTGATCAGACCGTTCATTTTCTGTCTCCGTTTCTTGTTTTTCGGCTGCGCCACTCTTTGTTGGCCTCGCCGTTGAAGACTTGTTTGCAACCCCCGTGCCAGCTTTCGTTAATCACGACGGCATCTGATTTTATTCACTTTTATGGGTTTCGCGTTAAGCATCACTGGATCGACGCATTTTTTTCGCCATGCGTTTGGCGGATTTCGCCTGCATGTGGCGAGAAATGTCAGGTGGTGCGGCGGACGCGAAAGGCGGCGAAATCTCGCGCGACGCCTTCGCTTGGCGCGCCCGTACACCCGGACGGGCGCTGGCCGTCCGGGACGCTGTCGTTCCGGGTCTGCAGGTCGATGGAGCGCGCGGGACTGGGGAATGCTCTGCGCGATCTGGCGAGGCTGTCGCCAGCGCTACCTCTCGGAAGAAGAAGCGCCGATCGCGTGTCGCAGGCAGGTGCTGGACGCTGGAGCGCGCAGTGCGGCCTGCATTTCATTGATCCGCTTCGCGCTGTTGAGGCTGCCGGCGTGCGCGATCACACGGGGAAGGCGCCGCCCGCCTCGTCTATCCCGAGCGCCTTCATGGCGAAGGCGAAATCGCGCGCGTCGTCCCTGAGGCGGTCGAAGCGGCCGCCGCCGCCGCTGTGGCCAGCGGTCATGTTGATGCTGAGGAGATAGGGGCCGGCTTCCGGCGCATGATCACGGATGCGGGCGACGAATTTCGCGGGCTCCCAGTAGGTGACGCGCGGATCGGAGAGGCCGCCGGTGCACAGGATCGGCGGATAGGGCTTGTCGGCGAGATTGTCGTACGGGCTGTAGCTCATCATGTAGTCGTAGGCGGCGACATCAGTGAGCGGGTTGCCCCATTCGGGCCATTCGGTCGGCGTCAGCGGCAGGTCGGTGTCGCTCATCGTGTTGATCACATCGACGAAGGGCACGCCGGCGACATAGCCGCCAAACAGCCCATCGGGCGCGGTGATGATGACGCCGCCCATCAGCAGGCCGCCGGCGGAGCGGCCGAGGCCAACGAGCTTGCCCTTCGAGGTGTATTTCTTCGCGACGAGGTCTTCGGCGACGGTAATGAAGTCAGAGAAGGAGTTCTTCTTCTTGTCCTTGCGGCCCTGGGCGAACCAGTCCCAGCCGCGCTCTGCGCCGCCGCGGACGTGAGCGGTTGCCCAGATCCAGCCGCGATCGACAAGCGACAACTGGCGAACGTCGAAGGTCGATTCCGAGATCGATCCATAGGAGCCGTAGCCATAGAGCAGGACTGGCGCTGCGCCATCGAGCTTCGCATCGGCAAGGCGCAGGACAGTCACGGGGACGTCGGCGCCGTCGGCGGCCTTTGCTGAAAAGCGTTCGACCTTGTATTTCGCCCGATCATGGCCGGAGGGCACTTCCTGGGTCTTGACCACCACGGAGACGCCGGTCGCCATGTTGTAGTCGATGGTCTGCGTCGGCGTGGTGGGCGACTGGTAGGTGTAGCGCAGGGTGGGCGTGTCGAACGCGTAGCCGCGGCTTGCGCCAAGGGCGAAGGCGGCTTCGGTCTGTTCGATCGTCTTCTCGGCGCCGGTGGCGCGATCACGAATGACGATGCGCGGCAGGGCGTTGGCGCGTTCGAGGCGGACGAGATGGTTCGCGAACGCCTGCAGGCCCTCGATGTAGCGGCCAGGCTGGTGCGGGGAGAAATCCTTCCACGCGGCGCGGGCGGTGTTGTTGAGCGGGGCGGTCATGATCTTCATGTCGACCGCGCCATCGGCATTGGTGACAATATACCAGCGCCCATCGAAATGAACGGGCGTGTAAAGCTCGCCCGCCTGGCGTTCGGCGAACAGCGTTGGCGCGGACGTGGGCGCGCTTGCGGGGATGGTGTGGAACTCGCTGGTCTCCCCGTCCCCGGCATAGATCATGATGAAGGCGCCGGATTCGCTGACGCCGACATCGAGGAATTTGCCGATGTCCTTTTCCTCGAAGACCATCACGTCGTCGGCCGCGGCGCCGCGCACAGGGCGACGGAAGATTTTCGCGGGACGGCCGTTCTGCTCACGCCAGACCCAGAAGAGATAGGCGCTGTCGGGCGAGAAGGTGAAGCCGCCATAGCCGTCCGTGATCGGGCTTGGCAGGACCTCGCCGGTGGCGAGGTCCTTGATGTAGATCGTGTACACTTCCGAGCCCTGGACGTCGGTGGCGTAGGCAAACAGCGTGTGGTCCGGCGCGTGAGCGGCGAGGCCGATCTCGAAGAAGGCCTTGCCTTCGGCGAGCGGGTTGGCGTCGAGCAGGATCTCCTCTGCCCCGCCCGCGCGCGGCGTTCGGGCATAGACCGGATGGGACTGTCCGGCGACGTAGCGACGGAAATAGGCCCACGGACCATCGGGCGCCGGGACGCTGGAATCGTCCTGCTTGATGCGGCCCTTCATCTCCTCGAACAGCGTCTCGCGCAGCGGCCCGGCGCTCTCCATCATCGCGTCGTGGTAGGCGTTCTCCGCTGTCAGATAGTCGTGCACGTCCTTCCTGAGGATCGAGGGGTCCTTCAGCACCTCCTGCCAGCGATCGTCCTTGATCCACTGGTATTCATCCTCGCGCGTGCGACCGAGCTGGGTGATGGTCTTCGGCACTTTCTTCGCGACCGGCGGGACGGGGACCGCCTTTGCCTGCACGGGCTGGCTGCAGGCGGCGAGCACGCTGACAGCGGCGCTTCCCATGAGGAAGAAACGGCGGTCGATCCCGCGTGTGGCGGCATTCGGCATGGATGGTGTCCTGTCCCTGAGCCGGCAATCAATGTTCGCTTTGCGCGTGCGTCAATGCCCTTCGCGGATTGGGCGGTAAAGCGGGCCGGGTTGCCTGCAGGACAGGCTGCGGCGTGCGTCAGACAGGCTTCGGGCCTGCGGCGGCCTTGAGGCGGTAGACGAGTTCGAGTGCTTCCCTGGGGGTCAGCGTATCCGGGTCGAGGACGGAGAGGATGTTGTCGGCTTCGGAGGGAGCGAAGGCCTCGGCGGCGGGTTCGGCATATGAAGCAAAGAGGGGGAGTTCTTCGATGCGTCTGGCGCCACCCTCTTTCGCTTCGAGCTTCTTCAGCACGGCTTCGGCGCGCTTCACCGCGGCGCTGGGCAGGCCCGCAAGCTTTGCGACCTGCACGCCATAGGAGCGGTCGGCGGGGCCGGGCTTTACTTCGTGGAGGAAGACGAGGTCGCCTTTCCATTCCTGCGCGCGGAGGCTGGCATTGCTGCAGGCGGCGAGCGTATCGGCGAGGCCGGTGAGCTCGTGATAGTGTGTTGCAAACAGGGCGCGGCACTTGTTGACGTCGTGCAGGTGTTCGACGGTGGCCCAGGCGATGGCGAGGCCGTCCCAGGTTGATGTGCCACGGCCAACCTCGTCGAGAATGACGATGGAGTCGCACGTCGCCTGATTGAGGATTGCGGCTGTCTCGATCATCTCGACCATGAAGGTGGAGCGGCCGCGCGCGAGATCGTCAGAGGCGCCGACGCGGGAGAAGACGCGGTCGGCTATTCCGAGGCGAAGTTTTCGCGCGGGGACGTAGCAGCCTGCCTGGGCCAGGACGGCAAGAAGCACATTCTGGCGCAGGAAGGTGGATTTGCCGGCCATGTTGGGGCCGGTGATGAGCGTGAGGCGTGGCCCGGATGATCCACGCGCATCGAGCCGGCAGTCGTTTGCTGTGAAGCCCTGCCCCTGCGCCCGAAGGGCCGCTTCCACCACGGGGTGGCGCGCGCCTTCGGCTTCGAACACGGGGACGTCTGTGATTTCGGGGCGCGTGGCGGAGAGGTCGCTTGCCCATTCGGCGTTGGCGGCGGCGACGTCGAGGCGGGCGAGACCGTCGGCAACTTGTGCAAGCTCGGGGCCGAGCGCGTCGGCCTCGCTGACGAGCCGATTGAAGATTTCCATCTCGCGGGCGAGCGCCTCTCCATCGGCGCGCGATATTCTCGCCTCGAGCTCGCTCAGCTGCGTGGTGGAGAAGCGCATGGCGTTCGCCATGGTCTGGCGGTGGATGAAGGTTGCGGCGAGCGGCGGCTTGATCAGCTGGTCGCCGTGTTTCGCATTCACCTCGATGAAGAAGCCGAGGACGTTGTTATGCTTGATGCGCAGGCCCGGGATGGCGGTGTCGGTTGCGTATTGCGACTCAAGGCGCGCGATGATGGTGCGGGCGTCTTCCTTCAGGGTGCGGGTCTCGTCCAGCGCCGGATCGAAGCCGGGAGCGATGAAGCCGCCATCGCGCGTCTGCACGGGGAGATCGCGTGCAAGGGCGGCGGCGACCTGGTGGGCGAAGGCGCCGACGCGCGGCTTGTCGGCCAGTGTGAGGGCGGCGCAGGCGGAGGCGATTTCCGCTGGCGGCGCATCCTGTGATGAAAGATCTGCGCAGATTTCCTCTCCCACGCGGAGGCAGGCGGCGAGCGCACAGAGGTCGCGCGGGCCTCCCCTTCCGAGCGAGAGGCGCATGCGGGCGCGTTCGAGATCGCTGGCGCGCTTGAGTGCGTCGCGGGCGAAGTCGCGGCGGTCGGAGGCATCGAGGAAGAAGGCGATGGCGTCGAGGCGCTCTTCGATCTCACGCCTGCTGCGCGAGGGACGACTGAGGCGTTGGGCCAGAAGGCGCGCGCCGGCGGCGGTGACGGTGCGGTCGATGGCGGCGACGAGCGAGCCTTGCCGCTGGCCCCGGGACGAGCGCTCGATTTCGAGGCTGGCGCGGGTCGCGGGGTCGATGGCGAGGAAGCTGTCGGGGGCGGTGCGGATGGGCGGGTCGAGGCGCGCCTGCCCGCCTGCCTGGGTGACGGCGAGATAGTCGAACAGCAGGCCTGCGGCGATGAGTTCGGCGCGGGCGAAGGTTCCAAAGCCGTCGAGGCTGGAGACGCCATAGGCGTCCTTCACCAGACGCTCCCCGAGTTTTGCGTCGGCGCGGGCGTCAGGCCGTGGGGTGAGCGTGAGACCCTGCGTGGCGCGGGCGACGTCCGGGTGGGACATGACGCTGTCGGCGACCAGGACTTCGCGCGGGGCGATGGCGTGGAGGACGTCTTCGAGGGAGGCGGGCGCGAGGGTGAAGAGTTCGAAGCGGCCGGTGGAGACGTCGGCGAGTGCGAGAGCGGCTTCGCGCCCGCCTGCGGCAAGGCCGACTGCGGCGAGGCAGTTGGCCGACCGGGCCTCGAGCAGCGATTCCTCGGTGATCGTGCCGGGCGTGACGATGCGGACGATCTCGCGGCGGACGACGGCCTTGGCCCCGCGCTTCTTCGCCTCAGCCGGATCCTCGACCTGCTCGCAGACGGCGACGCGGTGTCCGGCTTTGATCAGGCGGGCAAGATAGCCCTCGGCGGCGTGGTAGGGCACGCCGGCCATGGGGATGGGCTGGCCGTTGTGCTGGCCGCGATGGGTCTGGGTGATGCCGAGCGCCTGGCCGGCGAGGATCGCGTCCTCGAAGAACAGCTCGTAGAAATCGCCCATCCGGAAGAACAGCATGGCGTCCGGATGACGCGCCTTCATCTCCAGATATTGCGCCATGAAAGGGGTTGCACCCTCGGCGGAGGGAAGTGCGGCGACCACCGGGGCGCCGCTTTGAGCAACTTCCTGCTCTGCTGGAGAGGGTGCGGGCCCTTTCACGCTTGATTCCAACCTCTTTTGCGGCTCAATGCGCGCCTGCCCCGCCGGGCGCCTGCGTCCTCGGCGAGACTTGCCTAGTCACACGCGACGCCGCCCTCAAGTCCTAAAGCCGCCAGTCCATACATGACAACCAAACGCCCCAGCTTCACCGACGAGGAAGCACTCGCCTTTCACCGTTATCCACAGCCGGGGAAGCTGTCGGTAACGCCCACCAAGCCGATGGCGACGCAGAAGGACTTGTCCCTTGCGTACTCCCCCGGTGTGGCGATCCCCGTTCTGGCGATCGCGGCCAATCCGGAGCTGGCCTACGACTATACCTCGAAGGGCAACATGGTGGCGGTTATCACCAACGGAACCGCGATCCTGGGCCTGGGCGATCTCGGGCCGATGGCGTCGAAGCCGGTGATGGAGGGCAAGTCAGTGCTCTTCAAGCGTTTCGCCGATGTGGATTCGATCGACATCGAGGTGGACGAGAAGGACCCGCAGAAATTCATCGACTGCGTGCGCGCGATTGGCGCGACGTGGGGCGGGATAAACCTCGAGGACATCAAGGCGCCTGAGTGCTTCATCATCGAAAGCGAGCTGCGCGCCAAGCTCGACATCCCGGTTTTCCATGACGACCAGCACGGCACGGCGATCATCGCGACGGCCGGCCTGATCAATGCGTGCAAGATCACCGGGCGGCAACTGTCGGACGTGAAGGTGGTGATTTCGGGCGCGGGCGCGGCGGGCCTGTCGGTCGCGGGCCTGATCCGTCACCTCGGCGTCAAGCGCGACAACATCCTGATGGTTGATCGCGCCGGCGTCATCTACGAGGGCCGCACGGAGGGCATGGACCAGTTCAAGTCCGCGTTTGCGGTGAAGACCAAGAAGCGCACGCTGGCGGAAGCCTTCGAAGGCGCTGATGTTTTCATGGGTCTGTCGGCCAAGGGCACGGTCACGCAGGCCATGGTGAAGTCCATGGCGAAGGATCCGATGATCTTCCCGATGGCGAACCCGGATCCGGAAATCACCCCGGAGGAAATCCGCGAGGTGCGCACGGACGCAATCATCGCCACCGGCCGCTCGGACTACCCGAACCAGATCAACAACGTGCTGGGCTTCCCCTACATCTTCCGCGGCGCGCTCGACGTGCGGGCCCGGACGATCAATGAAGAGATGAAGGTGGCCGCGGCGCAGGCGCTGGCGCAACTGGCGCGCGAAGACGTGCCGGATGAGGTGGCGGCCGCCTATGCCGGCGCTCGGCCGTCTTTCGGGCGGGATTATATCATCCCTGCCCCGTTCGATCCGCGCCTGATCTGGTATGTGCCGCCACTCGTTGCACAGGCGGCGATGGACACAGGCGTCGCGCGCAAGCCGATCGCCGACATGCAGGCCTATCGCGATTCACTGGCGCAGCGCCTCGACCCCGCGGCGGCCTTCCTGCAGCGCGTCTATGGCAAGGTCCGGTCCGAGACACGCAAGCGGATTGTGTTTGCGGAGGGCGAAGAGCCCGCCGTGATCCGCGCCGCCTGGCAGTTCAAGACCCAGGAGCTGGACGAGCCCATTCTCGTCGGCCGCGACGAGCAGGTGACCCGCAACATGGCTCTGCTCGGAATTCCGGCCGGCGAGCTGCAGATCATGAATGCGCGCGTCTCCGACCAGAAGGACATCTATACCGAGTTCCTGTACGGCCGCCTGCAGCGTCAGGGTTATCTGCAGCGCGATGCGCAGCGGATGATCAATCAGGATCGTAACGTCTTCGGCGCCACCATGGTCGCGCTCGGCCATGCCGACGGCATGGTGACGGGCGTTACGCGCAATTATGCAACCTCGCTGTCGGACATTCTTCAGGCCATCGATCCGCGCGAGGACGTGCGTCCGATCGGCCTGTCGATCATCATCGGCAAGACCGGGCCGATCATGATTGCCGACACCAGTGTCACCGAGATGCCTGGCGCGCAGGAGCTGGCCGAGATCGCGATCTCTGCGGCGAAAGCGGCGCACAAGCTGGGCTTCACGCCGCGCGTGGCGTTCCTGTCCTACTCGACCTTCGGCAATCCGCCGGGCGAGCGCATGGCGAAGGTGCGTGATGCTGTGGCGCTGCTCGATGCCAGGGGCGATGTCGGCTTCGAGTATGATGGCGAGATGGCCGTCGATGTGGCGCTGAACCCTGAGGCGCGCAGGCTCTATCCGTTCTGCCGTCTCACCGGCGCGGCCAACGTGCTGGTGATGCCGGCGATTCACTCGGCGGCGATCTCGACGAAGATCGCAGCGACGCTTGGCGGCGTGACGGTGCTTGGGCCGCTGCTGGTCGGCCTCAGGTCATCGGTGCAGATCGCGCAGCTTGACGCCACGGCGCAGGACATCGTGAACCTGGCGGCGTTTGCGGCTTACAATCCGAACGGTTGAGGCGCCCTACTCCGCCGCCTGCGGGGCCGCACGCTCCCCGCCAGCCGCCGGCTTCTTCGCCATCGCCTGCCGCGCCCATTCGGCGGCCGAGAGCACGACTGCAATCATGCCGATCCAGACGGTGAGTATGAAGAAGTCGTGGTAGCCATTGGTTTCGATGAACGTGCCGAGTTCGGCGCGGCCGAGTGAGCCGATGAGCATCACCAGCGAACCGAGCAGCGCGTACTGAACCGCGGCGAATTTCGGGTTCACCATGGCTGTGAGATAGGCGACAAAGGCGACGCTGGCAAAACCGCCGGCGACGTTCTCCACGGCGATCGCAACGATCAGCCGTGCGAGCGCCGGATCGCCGAACCCCGACAGCGCGGGGCCAAGGCCCGTCATCGCGAGGAAGTCGTCCATGCCGGCCCCGCCTGCAGCGAGGTCTGCAAAGATGAGGTTGGTGAGGGCGGCGATCAGCGCGCCGAAGACGAGGCAAGGAAGGCGGCCGATCGCGATCAGGGCTGCGCCGCAGATCACCGAGCCTGCCACTGTCATGAAGACACCGATGGTCTTCGAGGCGATGGCGACATCCGTGTTCGAATGGCCAAGCGCGCCCTGGCTCACATCGGGGTTGCCAGTGAGACCAACCGTGGGATCGCCGAGATAGAAGGGATAGGCAAAGCCCCCCCAGATCAGGTCGACGAAGCGGTACATCAGCACCAGGCCGAGGACGAGAATGACAGCCCAGCGGAGGCGCTGCACGAGATCCATCAGCGGATCGAGGATGGTGTGGAAGAGCGTGTCGGCCGCCCTGGTCGTCCACGATCCGGGCGGCGTGACGTGTGTTGCTGCGAGCGGCTGGCGTCGCAGCAGCCAGGCGGCGGTGAGGCCCGGCAGCAGGATCAGCAGGGAGACGATGATCGGTGCCTGGACGCGCGTGAAGATGGCGGTCGATGGCGGCGGCGTCTGTGTCAGCGAGTCGATGAAGAAAACCACGATGATGCCGATGGCCACCGCCCAGCCTGCAGCGACGATGGCGACCGAGGTCTGCACGGTCTTCGGCGGGAAGGATGCCGAGAAGGATGGGCGCGTGTCATGGCCGCCCTTCTCGGTCGCTGAATGGTCGGGCTCCTGCGCGACCAGCGTGCCGGTGGCGGCGACGGCCATGCCGGCGGCGATGATCAGGTAGACGGTGGACCACGGTATGTGATCGGCCAGGGTGAGTGCAAAGAGTCCGGTGAACAGGCCGGCGAAGCGGTAGCCCATCTGGTACACCGCCGACATCAGGTCTCTGTCCTCGTCGGATTCGGCGATCTCGATGCGCCAGGCTTCCAGAACGATGTCGTGCACGGAGGACGCGATCGCGACGATGACGCTGATGCCAGCGAGATAGAGCACGCCCTCGGACGGACGGGACAACGCCAGGAGACCGAGCAGACACGCCACGATCAGCTGCATCACCAGCAGCCAGCTGCGGCGGGGGCCGAAACTCCTGAGGAAGGGAATTCCGATGCGGGGGAACCACGCCTTCTGGAATCCGGGCGCCCAGATCAGCTTGAACGAATAGGCGAGGATGATGAAGTTCAGGATGCCGATCTGGCTCGGCGTGACGCCTTCGGCCGTAAGCCAGGCGTTCAACGTGCCGAGCACGGCGCCATAGGGGATGCCGGCCGCAAGCGAGAGCAGCAGCATCGCCAGCATCTTGCGATGGCGCAGCGCCTTCAGCGCCCGGAGCCAGCGCGGGACGGGCTTGGCAACGTCGGCTGTTGCTGCTGCCTTGGTCATTCGGCGGCCTTTGCCTGGATGCCCGCCCAGTGTTCGGCAAGCGCGCGCAGGCGTGTTGGGTCGATCGGCTTGGTGGCGAGCTGCGAGACCCCGGCGCTGCGGCAGCGCTCCTCCAGTTCAGGATCGAAATCAGCGGTCAGCGCCACGATAGGCGTCTGCGCGACAGGCCCTGCGAGACTGCGAATGCGCCGCGTCGCCTCGAGACCATCCATGACCGGCATGCGGATATCCATGAAAACCACCGAATAGTCGGTTTCGCCCACTCTTTCCAGCGCCTCGGCGCCGGTTCCGGCAGTGTGGACACGGAACCCCGCGGCGGTCAGGGCGCTGCGGAACAGGAGTGCGTTCACGGCGTTGTCGTCTGCAATCAGCACGGAGCCTGCATCACCCGGCTTGCGCTCGGGCGGCAGTTCGTCAGGTGCGACATTGTCCAGCGCCAGCCCGACCCGCTCAAGAAGCGAGGCGGCACGCAGCGGGCGGATCAGGTAGCCGGCGCATCCGATCTGGCGGAATTGTTCGATGCGGCCGCGATCGGCGGGACGCAACACGACCAGCGTGCGCTTCGACCTTGCGATCGTTTCGATCTGTGCGGGTGGCAGCGCGGCGTCCAGGAGGACGAGGTCGGCAGCCTTCCAGTCCTGAACCAGGCGTCCGCCCTCGCGGCCAAGCGCCGACATGCAGGCGAGCGTCGATGCGGGCGGCAGGTCGAGGGCGACGCGCAACGATCGTTGCGGCCGCGCGCACAGCGCTGATCCGGGGGCTGCCTGCATCGGCAGCTCGACGACAAACATCGTGCCCTGCCCAAACGCGGAGCTGAGGCTTACCGTGCCCTTCATCGCCTCGACCAGTCGCGTGACAATGGCAAGGCCGAGCCCGACGCCGCCATCGCGTCGCGCATCGGCCGCGTTGACCTGAGAGAACGCCTCGAACAGATGCGCCTTGGCGTGCTGGGGGATGCCCACGCCCGTGTCGCGCACGACGAGGACGAGGCCCTCGCCGCCGGGGCCTGGCCGCGCTTCGATCAGCACGGCGCCCTTCTCGGTGAACTTGATGGCGTTGCCAGCAAGGTTGAAGAGGATCTGCCGCAAGCGGCCTGCGTCACCGATCATGTGCGGCGGAAGGTCGGGATGCGCGACGCCGGCGATATCGATGCCGGCCGCGTGCGCGCGCGGGGCAAGAAGCTCGGCGACGTCCTGCACGAGGTCGCTGGTGTCGAAGGGCGCCTGTTCGAGCGGAATGTCTCCCGCTTCCATACGCGAATAGTCGAGCACGTTGTTGAGGAGGTCGAGGAGGCGCGAGCCGGACTTGCGGATGGCGCCGGCATAGTCCCGCTGCGCCGGCGTCAGGTCGGTTTCCTCGAGCAGCGCCGCCATGCCGAGAATGCCGTTGAGCGGCGTGCGGATTTCGTGGCTGACGGCGGCGGTGAAGCGGCGCGCGGCGTCGGGCTCCTCGCGGGTGTCGGACGTGGCGAGGCGGCGGCCGTCGACCGGCGCAGAGACGCGCCAGCTGCGGCCCGCCTTGTCGACGATCTGCGAGGCGATGGCGGCCGATGGCAGGGCGAAGGGCGCGTTCATTCCGGCCGCAAAGCCCGACAGCGGACTTGCTGCGATCACGAGGCCGCCAGCGTCGACGGTCAGGGCTGCGCCAGGCCAGCTGCGCGCAATGGCGGCGAGCGGGTGTGGCGCCGCGTCATTTGCGGGGGTCGGGAGTTCTGCAGGCTTCATCGTGGCGACCCTGTAGGCGCCCTGCTGACCAGACGATTAACGGGGTGCGGCCTGCATCAGGCTGGGCAGCTCGCCCAGATCGCCGCCGGCCTCGCGCGCGAACAGTTTTCGGGCCGGCTGGCTTGCGCCTGCAAGCGCCATGGCGGCGCCAGCAGCCAGGCGGATCGGAAGGGCTGATGTGAACGTACGCGCGAAACCTTCCATGGCGGCGGCCGTGGCGACCACATCGCCGCGCCGCCATCCTGTGTAGGGCGCCAGCGCACCTTCTGCGCCGATGTCGAGACCGGCGCGGGCGGCCTCGCCGATCACATCGACCAGCGCGGCAACATCCTTGAGGCCGAGATTGAGGCCCTGCCCTGCGAGCGGGTGGATGACGTGAGCTGCATCGCCTGCCAGCGCGACGCGTGGGCCCTCGAAACGTTCGGCGATGTAGAGACCGATCGGAAAGCTGACGCGCGGTCCGGCAAGCCTCGCCCCCGGAACGAAGTCTCCGGCGCGCTTGGCAAGCTCGCGTTCGAACCCGCGTGCGTCGAGATCGACGAGGGCTGATGCGACCGCCGCCTTCTCCGTCCAGATCAGGTTGGCGCGATCACCCTGCAGCGGCAGCACCGCCATGGGTCCGCCGGGCAGGAAGACCTGCCGTGCGACACCCTTGTGCGGCTTTGCCAGTTTCACCGTGGTCGAGACAGCGGCGGCGTCATAGTCGTGGCCCTCGAAGCGCAGCCCGGCCTCGCGTCGCACGATGGAGCGCACGCCATCGCAGCCGACGACCAGCGGCGCATGTATCTCGCCATCGGCAAGTTTCAGCACGGCGCGCGGATTGCCAAAGGTTACGCTTGCGATGCGCGCACCCGGGAGAAGCGTCACATGTTTTTCCGCCGCCACGGCTGCATGCAGCGCCGCCGCCAGCCCGCCCGCTTCGACCATGTAGCCAAGCACCGGCTCGCCACTGTCCTCGGCGATGAAGGAGATGCCGCCGACGCGGCCTTCGGCCTCAACCTGCGTGACCGGTTCGGCGCCTGCCAGGACTTCAGTCTCGAGACCGAGGGCGCGAAAGATCCGCCAGCAGCCATAGGCGATGAACCATGCGCGGGCATCAGCTGGAGCCGATCCGTGCAGGGGCGCTGCGTCAGCGACCACCACATCGAACCCTTTGCGCGCGAGGGCGAGCGCAAGCGTCAGTCCGACGGGACCGCCCCCGGCAATGGCGACGTCGCAGGCATGGACTTTGGCGGCTTCGATCATGTCCAAGACATAGACCCGCGGGGCGGCAAAGAAAAAGGGGCGCGGTCGAATGACCGCACCCCTCATCTCTGTCCCTGCCCCGGCCGCCGCGCCGGCAGCAGGGGGAGCGTTTTCCCTGTCTCAGGTGTGGTAGGCTGACTCGCCATGTTCGTTGAGGTCGAGGCCTTCTTCCTCGATTTCTTCCTTCACGCGGCCGCCGGTGGCCAGCTTGACGATGAACCAGACGATGGCCGAGCCGACGCCGGACCACACGATGGTGACGCCGACGGCTTTCAGCTGTGCGATCACCTGCGTGACATAGTCGGAGTAGATCGCGACGCCGCCATTGGCGTAGTCGACGATGCCGGCGCCGCCGAGCTGTGGGGCGACCACGATGCCGGTGCCGATGGCGCCGACGATGCCGCCAACGCCGTGGATGCCGAACACGTCGAGGCTGTCATCATAGCCCAGCATGTTCTTGAGGCCCGAGCAGGCGAACAGGCAGATCGGACCAACGACGAGCCCAAGCACGATCGCGCCGACCGGGCCGGAGAAGCCGGCGGCGGGCGTGATCGCGACAAGACCCGCAACCGCACCCGACGCCATGCCGAGCAGGCTCGGTTTTTTCTTGATGACGGCTTCGGCAAGAGCCCAGGAGAGAGCGCCAGCAGCTGTCGCAACGAAGGTGTTGATCAGCGCGAGGCCGGCATAGGCGTTCGATTCGAGGTTCGAACCAGCGTTGAAGCCGACCCAGCCAACCCACAGAAGACCGGTGCCGATCAGCGTGAAAGTCAGGTTGTGCGGACGGA
>JBMOGP010000018.1:0-13631 GCA_049318285.1 Hyphomonadaceae bacterium | reverse complement strand
GATGTCGCCTTCGATGAAGCGGTCGCCGATCACGATCTTCAGCGTGTCGACGGCGCCATCCTCGGGCAGCGGAAAGGCGTAGACGCCTTCGACCCATTTATCTGTGGGGTTGGTGAAGCGCTGGGTCAGCCGCGTGCGGATGACCGGACCGGCGATGTTCATCTTTACGTCCGCGGCGACCAGCGGCGCCGCGACATAGCGACCGGGCGTTGAGGACTGCAGCAGGAGCGAGCCGGACGAGACCTCGCCCCTGGCCACGGTTCCGTCCTGCGCGAAGGCTGGCGGGGCAAGGCATGTCGCTGCGAGCAGCGCGCCAGCCAGAGCAGGGCGCGTGCAAAGTCCATTTCTTGTCAGGGTGCTCATCTTTTCCATCGGGGGTCCCAGCCCCTTCGAATGGGGACACACCACAATGTGAGCACGTCGGCTGTTTGCTTGAGCGGTGACGTTGTCGCGGCGACTGCGGCGGAGGGGCGGCGATTGTGGCGGGATAGAGCGAGGCGCCGACTCGCCGTGTGCGACTTTGCTGGGTAGAAAGACAGATCATCGACTGACGGAAACGCGGTCGTCTATTACTCGGGAGAAAACCGTGGCCCGCCCTCTCAGGCACTGGACCTTCGCTGCCCTGCTTGCCGCTGCTGCGTGTGCATCCCCGCCCCAGCCATCGGCGGGTGATGCGATGGCTGCCGCCCAACCTTCCGCACCGGCGGCGCCGGCAGCTGACGCAATTCCGGCGGATAGATTGACGCCAGCGGCGATCGCGGCGGCGGATGATTTCCTCTGGCTTGAAGACGTGACCGGCACGCGCGCAACCCGTTGGGTGAATGACCAGAACAAGAAGACCGAGGCCGTGCTCAAGGCCGATCCGCGTTATGAGGCGTTCCGTGCTGAGGCGCTATCGATCCTGACGGCGCAGGACCGCATTGCCTCGCCGCGCTTCCGCGGCGAGGGCATCGACAATTTCTGGCAGGACGGAAAGAACGTGCGCGGGCTTTGGCGCTCGACCACGCTCGACAGCTACAAATCCGACAAGCCGAAATGGACCACAGTTCTCGACATCGACGCGCTGGCGAGGCGCGAGGGCGCCAACTGGATCTACAAGGGTTCGGACTGCCTCGCGCCGGACGAGGTGCTTTGCCTGGTCAGCCTGTCGGACGGCGGCAAGGACGCGGTGCGCGTGCGCGAGTTCGACACGAAGCGGAAGACGTTCGTGGCAAAGGGCTTCGACATTCCGGAGGGCAAGCACCGGATTGCCTGGCGCGACGCCGACACGCTGCTGGTCGCGACCGATTTCGGCGCAGGCTCGCTGACGGAGAGCGGCTATCCGTTCATCGTGAAATCGCTCAAGCGCGGGCAGAAGCTTTCCGAGGCGACTGAAGTCTATCGCGGCTCGGCCAGGGATGGCGGGTATGGCGTAAGGCCGCTGGTAATGCGCGACAGCAAGGGGGAGGTGCTTGCGACCCTTGTTTCGCGGCCCCTCGATACCTTCAGCGGCGAGGTGTGGGACATCACGACCGGCAAGCCGGAGAAGCTGAGTGTGCCGGCTCAGGCGACGCTGCGCGGCATGCTGGGCAAGGTGGGAAGCGCTCCGCCCCGGCTCGTTTTCACGCTGGAAGAGCCGTGGGAGATAAGCGGGCAATCCGCTCCTGCCGGTGCGGTCCTTGCGGTGCCGATGCGCATGCTGCTGCCGCCCCCACCGGGGGTCGGCATCGTGATGAGCAATCGTGACCTCGTGATCTTCGAGCCGTCGGCGCGGCAGTCGGTGGAAGACGTCGCCGTGTTCGACGAGCGTGTGATCGCGACGGTTTATGACAATGTTCGCGGCCGGGCGATCGTATTCACGGACAAGGGCGAATTCGGAGGATGGCGGCAGAATCCCCTGAAGACGCCCGAGAATGTCGCGATCCAGCTGGGCTCCCCGGCGCGAGAAGCGGAACAGGTCTTCTTCAGCTACGAAGGGTTCCTGACGCCCTCGACGCTGAACATCGCGGACATTGCGGCGCTGACATCGGAGAAAGTTAAGGAGGCGCCGAAGCGCTTCGATGCGTCGGGTCATGTCGTCGAGCAGTTCGAGGCGATCTCGCGCGACGGCGCCAGGGTGCCTTACTTCGTGGTGCGTCCGACCGGCGAGCTCACGGCGAGGACGCCAACGCTGCTTTTTGGCTATGGCGGTTTCCAGATCAGCATGCCGCCAGCCTACAGACCTGAGCTGGGCAAGATCTGGCTTGAGCGCGGCGGCGCCTATGTTGTTGCCAACATCCGTGGCGGCGGGGAGTTCGGGCCAGCCTGGCACCAGGCGGCGCTGAAGGGAAATCGTCAGAGGTCATTCGACGACTTTGCGGCGGTTGCGGCGGACCTTGTGGCGCGGAAGATCACGTCGGCGAAGAATCTTGGCATCTATGGCCGCTCGAACGGAGGGGTGCTGACGTCCGTGACGATGACGCAGCATCCTGGGCTTATTGGCGGCGCCGTTATCGAGAGCCCGCTGGTGGACATGATGCGCTATCACCTGCTGCCGCCGGGCGCATCCTGGATGGGGGAGTATGGCGATCCGCGTCTTGCCGAGGAGGCGAAGTTCATCGCCGCGTATTCGGCATACCAGAATCTGAAGCCGGATCAGAACTACCCCGAAGTCTACATCACCACGAACACGCGCGACGATCGCGTGCATCCGGGGCATGCGCGCAAGTTTGCAGCGCGCCTTCAGGCGATGGGGTACCCTGCGCTCTACTACGAGAACACGCAGGGCGGGCATTCGAACGACTCGGACCCCGTGATGAACGCCGAGCGCTGGGCGCGGCATTATGTGTATCTCGCGCGGTCGCTGGGGATGGGCAGGGGCGCGTAGGCGCGGCACGCATTGCGAAGGCGCCGCAAAAGCGAAAAACGCCGCCCCGGTTGAGGGCGGCGTCTCGTTTCTCGCATTCGACCCTGGCTCAGGCCTTGATCCTGGAGATCAGTGTCCAGTTCTGGGCGAGCACTGTTGCGCCATTCTCTGATTTGACCTCCGCCCATGTTGCGCGGGCAGCGTCCGCCTGGCCGCCGCGGTATTGCGCAATGCCAAGATGCAGCCGCGCAAAGGCCGCTTCATCTGGGTTGGCGATGCCCTTGGTGAGCGCCGCCTGCAGCACCTCGACCGCCTTGGCGTAATCGCCATAGCTGAGGTGGGCTTCACCGAGTTTGGCGATGTAGCTCGCATCGCTCTTTGCAAGCGCGTCGGCGGTCTCCTTGGCCAGGCCAGCCTTGTCGCCGACGACAATCGACTTCGCCCTGGCAAGGTCTTCCTTGTCCTCCGGGTTCGAGAGTTCGCCGCTGGCGACGGCAGGTTCGAGCAGCTGCAGCGCCTCGTTCGGAAGGCCGCGCGATGTCAGCGCTTCGCGGATGGCCTGTCTTTTTTCCTGCGCTGAAAGCTTCACGCCGGCGGCCATCAGCGTGCGGTAGAGGTCGAGGTGAGTCGCGCGGGTGAACTTCGGCTCGTTCTGAGCGCGCACGATCAGCAGCTTCCAGTTCTGTTCGGTCGGATAATCGACGATCGCCTGCTCGAGCGCGCCATAGTATTCGGCCGTGAGGTTCTGCTGCTGGTAGGCGCGCATCAGCAGCCGGTGCCAGGACTCCGGCGGCTTGCCTGACGCTCTCGCGGCGGCGATGGCCTTGTTGGCGTAGATGACTGCCGTTGCGTTGTCGTTCGCCTTCGCACTGTCATTGGCGATGGCGATGAACTGTTCTGCTGTGCCGCCATACTCGTCGATGTAAGCGCGGAAGGCCAGGAGGGAAGCGGCGGTATCGCCAGCGTCCGCGTGGGCCCTGGCGATCGCGCCCTTGTACTGCTTGATTTCGTCGGGCGTCAGCGTGCCGGAAGCGACCAGCGTGTTGATCGAGGCGATCTGCTGCTTGCCGTCCTTTGTCTCGGCAGCCATGCTCAGGCGTAGCCGCTCAAGCTGCGATTTGTCGGCCGGCGTCTTGGCCTTGGCCGCCGCAGCGTCGAGTTTGGTCTTCGCGGTCGCCCAATCCTTGGCGATGATCGCCGCGCGGGCCTCGTTGAGGGGCTGGACGACATCGCGGCTGACCGTGACCGCCGGCGGCGCGCCGCCATTCTGGGCGAGGGCAAGCGGGGCGGGCGCGGCGAGGGCCACCATGATGGCGGCGATCGCAGTGGCGCCTGGCAAGCGGAACTTCATTCCTGATATCTCCCTTTATCTTGGGTCCCCGAATACCCGCGAGAGGGGGCCTCAGACAACGGACCCTACTGTAATTTGACCGTGTGACCGAGGTAAGGCGCAGTTTTTCGCTGGAATCCGTGGGCGTCTTTCGCAGTTGAGGGCAGAAATGTGCGGTTGGCCCCCGCCAATCGGCCTGTGCGACCTTTTTTCCGGCTACGGATCGGCGTATCAGCCCGGCGATCTTCACCGGCCCGCGAACCAAGCAGGAAAGGCCAGCCCCATGTCCGCCCCCATGTCCGCCCCCGTTTCCGACGCCCTGAAAAGGATCAAGCCGTCCGCCACCATTGCGGTGACGCAGAAGGCGCGGGAGTTGCAGCAGAAGGGCGAGAACGTCATTGGCCTCGGGGCGGGCGAACCGGATTTCGATACGCCGGATAACGTCAAGCAGGCTGCGATCAAGGCGATTCAGGACGGCAAGACGAAGTACACCGATGTCGACGGCATCCCTGAGCTCAAGGAAGCGATCTGCGCCAAGTTCCGGCGCGAGAACGGGCTGGACTACCGCCCAAGCCAGGTGAACGTCTCTCCCGGCGGCAAGCCGGTGATCTTCAACGCCTTCATGGCGACGCTGAACCCGGGCGACGAGGTCGTCATTCCGACACCTTACTGGGTCAGCTATCCCGAGATGGCTCTGGTCTGCGGCGCGACGCCGGTGTTTGCACACGCCTATGCGGCGGACGCCTACAAGCTGAAGCCCGAGGCGCTGGAAGCTGCGATCACGCCGAAGACCAAGTGGCTGATCCTCAACTCGCCATCCAACCCTTCGGGTGCGGCCTATACGAAGGCCGAGCTGCGGGCGCTGGCTGACGTGCTTCTGGCGCATCCGCATGTGTGGATCCTGACCGACGACATGTACGAGCACCTGGTGTTCGACGACTTCGCGTTCTTCACCATCGCGCAGGTCGAGCCGCGTCTGTACGAGCGCACGCTGACGATGAACGGCGTGTCGAAGGCCTATGCGATGACGGGCTGGCGGATCGGCTATGCGGCTGGGCCAGAGAGCCTGATCAAGGGCATGGCGAAGGTGATGAGCCAGACCACATCCAATCCGTGCTCGATCTCGCAGTGGGCGGCGGTCGAGGCGCTGAGCGGTACGCAGGCCTACATCAAGCCCAACCAGGCACTGTTCAAGGGACGGCGCGACCTCGTGGTGGGCATGCTGAACCAGACCGAGGAGCTGCACTGCCCGACGCCGGAAGGCGCATTTTACGTCTATCCCGACTGCTCGCGCGCCATCGGCAGGACGACGGCCGGTGGCAGGAAGCTGGCGAATGACGAGGATTTCGCGGCGGCGCTGCTGGAGGAGGAGAAGGTGGCGGTGGTGTTCGGATCTGCGTTCGGTCTGAGCCCGGCATTCCGGATTTCCTACGCAACGTCGACCGACAAGCTGGAGGAGGCCTGCCGGCGGATCCAGCGGTTCTGCGGCAACCTGAGAAAATAGCAGCCCATACGCGGGCTGCGACCCACGACCGGTTTGACGAACAGTGTGGGGTGATTGATCTCTGGCCGGGGAGACGGGGCTCGAGGTTGAACCAGGATGAACAGCGCACTTGCGATCGTGTTCCAAGCAGCCAAGATGTTTTCTGCAAGCCTCGTGGCGACGGCTTTCTCGCTGTGGATCGGGACGCGCGCTGCGCCGTGGTTTCTCAAGGAACGTTGCGAGCCCCCAACCGTGCGCAGCGACTTCCTCGAACCGGCCGCTGATCTCGAGCTGACGCGCGTGCGCGTCGTCGCAGCGCTCGTTGCGGCTGCGATCCTGATGACCATGCTGTTGGGCGTGGCGCTGGCGGTAAAGGTCGGCGGGTTCGCGCTGGCCTGATCAAGTCCGTGGGACGGATAGAGATGGGCCGGCGCGTGTGACCGCGCCGGCCCGTTTCATTTCCTATTTCAGCGTCGGCGAATCCAGGTTCAGTTTCGCGACAGCAAGTCGCTCCATGCCGGCGCGCTTGTCCTTCACCTTGTCCCAGAACTGCGCCGCATCGCCGACGATGACGACGGTGGCGTTGGCGGGATCGAAGTGTGTCCTGGCGGCGGCAGCGGCCTGTTCGGCGGTGACGGCGTTGATCTCGTCCGAATAGGTCTGGAGCTTGTCGAGCGGCAGGCCGAACTGTGCGAGCGAGGAATACTGCCCCGCGAGGCCGGCCGTTGTTTCTACCGAGCGGCCAAAGCCGCCGATGATCACGGCCTTGCGGGCGCCGAGTTCCTTCTCCGGGATCGGTTCGGCGCCGAGACGGGCAAACTCCGACAGCATCAGGTCGACGACTTCAGGCACAGCGTCATTGCGCGTCTGAGCGGCGGCGATGATCGGGGCGGTTTGCTTGCGCGCCGACAGGGACGAGTTGGCGCCGTATGAAAGGCCGCGCTTGATGCGGATCTCTGCGTTGAGGCGCGCCGAGTAGCCGCCGCCGAGCACGTTGTTGGCAACGGCGGTTGCGTAATAGTCGTCCGCGAGGCGCGAGGGACCGGGGCGGCCCAGGAAGACAGCGGCCTGGCCGATCTGCGGCATGTCGAGCGCGATGGCGCGGGGCGTAACTGCTGTTCCCGCCGCAGGCGCCGTCGGCGTCGGTGTCGAGGGCTTCGCCCAGGCGCCGAGCGCTTCTTCCGCCATCGCGAAGCCGGCTTCGGGCGTCACGTCGCCGGCGATGACGAGCACCGCATTGTCGGGACGCCAGCTTGCGGCGTGGAAGGCCGCAAGCTCCGCCTGGGTCAGGCTGTTCAGCGATTTCGCGGTCGGCGTGCCGCCATAGGGGCCGGCGCCGAACAGGACGCGGTTGAGGGCGAGGCCGCCGACGGCGCGCGGCTGGGTCAGCTGTACCTTGATGTTATCGAGCGTCTCCTGGCGGGCGCGGTCAAGCTCTTCCTGTGCGAAGGCGGGGTTCTGCACGACGTCTGCCATTATGGCGAAGGCCTGGCTGGCCTTGTCGGAGCGGGTGGAGATCGAGACGTCGGTGGCATCAGGGCCGGCGCCTGCGCCGATCGCAGCGCCGAGGCTTTCGATTTCGCTGGCGATCTGGGTCGCCGTGCGGGTCCTGGTGCCGCGCGTGGTGAGATCGGCCGTCATGGCGGCGAGGCCGGACTTGCCGGCCGGGTCATAGGCGCTACCGGCCGAGATGCGCAGGCTGGCGCTGAGCAGCGGCAGGCCTGGCTTCGGCGCCACGATGACGCGCAGGCCATTGGCGAGCGTCTTCTCGGTGGCAGGCGGCACCTTCGCTGCGACCGCAGGGCCAGCTTCAGGGGGAAGCTTGCGATCGGTTTCCGAAGCCAGCGTGTAGACGGGTATGTCGCTGGCGGCGATGTCGATCTTCGAGGTCTGGATGGTGGGTGCGTCGGCGAACGCATCTTCGCTTGCGCCGTTCTGCATTTCCTCCGGGAGATACTTGATGGTGACCGATTTCGTCTCGTCCATGATCGCCTTTGCGACGCGCTGGATGTCCGCGGCGGTGACGCTCTGCAGCCTGGCGAGCATTTCGTCGGACGCCTTCGCGTTGCGGTAGAGGATCACGCTGCGGGCGAGATCGTCAGCGCGGCCGTCGGAGCTTTCGCGCCCCTGCAGGGCGGCAGTGATCAGCTCGTTGCGCGCCTCGTCGAGTTCGGCGGCGGTGACCGGTGTGTCGCGCATGCGCGCAATCTCTGCCTTGAGGGCGCTGATGCCTTCATCGACCGTCTTGCCGTCCGACATGATCACATAGAGCGCATAGATGCCTGGGTGAGCGGTGATGTCGAAGTTGGAGCCGACGTCGGCAACGACCTGTTGCTGGTACACCAGGGACTGGTAGAGCCGCGACGACTCCCCGCGCAGCAGGATGGCGTCCATGAGGGTGAGGGCAGCGTTGTCCGGATTGGCCGCGTCCGGCGAGGGCCAGGAGATGACGGCGGCGGGCAGGGGGACGTTCGGCTCGTAAACCGTATACGTCTTCGCTTCGGTGCGCGCGGGTTCGACAGCGGTCACGCGCGGGATCTCGCGCTTGGGTGTGGTGAGGCCGGCGAAGTAGGTCTTCACATAGGTGTCGAGCTGGGCCGCGTCGAAATTTCCCGAGACGACAAGGATGGCGTTGTCGGGCCGGTAGTAGGCGGCGTGGAAAGCGCGGACATCTTCGACGGTGGCGGCGTCGAGATTTTCCAGCGAGCCGATGCCGGGACGGCCATAGGGGTGCACGCTGAAGGCCGACTGGTAGAGATACATGCCCAGCAGCTTGCCGTAAGGGTTGGAGAGGTAGGACTGGCGCAGCTCCTCCTTCACCACATCGCGCTCCGACTTGAAGTTGGCTTCATCGATGACAAGCGAGCCCATGCGCTCGGCCTCGCCCCAGAGCACACGCTCGAGGTGATTGGCGGGGACGGTTTCGAAGTAGTTCGTGAAGTCGTTCCAGGTGGACGCGTTGTTGAAGCCGCCGGCGTCTTCGGTCAGGCGATCGAAGCCTTCGGGCGGAAGATTGGTGGTGGATTTGAACATCAGGTGTTCGAACAGGTGGGCGAAGCCTGAGCGGCCCTCGGGGTCGTCCTTGGAGCCGACATCGTACCAGACGGCGACCGAGACGCTGGCTGTGTTCTTGTCCGGCATCGCATAGACGCGCAGGCCATTCTCCAGCTTCTTGCAGGTGAACTGGAGCGGCGCGATTGCCAATTCCCCACCAGCTTGGGCGCCCCCTGTCTGTGCGGCGGCTGGCATGTCTGCCGCCCCGCATGCGGCGAAGCCGTCCGCGGCCTTTGTCTCGCACGCGCCGAGCACAAGCCCGGCGGCGACTGTGGCGATCACGGTGGAAACCGGGCGGCGGACGTTCATCATGGGGATGGCCTGAGCAGGTGAGCAACGTCACCTGATAGCAATCCGAACTTGCCGGGGCGAGCAGTTTTTATCGATTTTCGAGATTGGCCAGGTATCAGTCCGTTCAAGCCCAGCATCTCCGGGCGAGGCTCTAGAAGATCGAGTATGCGCCGTCGATCACGAATGAGTCGCCAGAGTGATAGGACGATGCGTCCGACGTCAGGTAGACGGCGACGCCGCCGAAGTCCTTCGGCTCGCCCCAGCGGCGCATGGGAACGCGCGGGATGACTTTCTCGGCGAAGGCGGGATTGTCCTGCGCGCCCTGTGTCATGTCGGTGGCGATCCAGCCCGGCAGGATGGAGTTGGCGCGGACGCCGTAACGCGCGTGTTCGACGGCGATGGACTTGATCATCGAGACCACGGCGCCCTTGGTCGCAGCGTAGGCTTCGTTGCGGGCGGCGCCTTCGATCGCGGCCAGCGAGGCGAGGCCGACCAGCGAGCCGCCGGGATCGCCTGCCTTGGCGCGTTCCACCATATGCTTGGCTGCTTCGCGCAGGGTGAAGAACACGCCGTCAAGGTTCACCGACAGGACCCTGCGATAGACGTCGGTCGGGAATTCGGCGAATGACTTGCCCCCGCCGCCGATGCCTGCGTTGGCAAATACCGAATCGATGCGGCCAAAGTGTTTGGCGACATCCGTCATCGCGGTCGCGACCTGCTTTTCGTCGGCGACGTTGACGGTCCATGCCTTCGTCCCGCCGCCGAGCTTCTTGACCGCCTCGGCATTGTTGGCCTCGTTCGAGCCCCAGATCGCGACGGACGCGCCGGCCTGCGACAGCGCTTCGGCAAATCCGAAGCCGATCCCCCGATTTCCCCCGGTGACGAGCGCAACTTTCCCGGTAAGGTCGAAGGGGGCGTAGGGCATGCGGTTTCTCCTGGCGTTCTTGCCAGTGTTGGACGCCGCTGGCGCGCTTGCGTCAAGACGTGGCCATGGAAGCGCCACAGCGTCTTGTGAAAGTGTCCGCGGGTTTGAAGTGCGGCGAACGACAGGGGCGGTTTCCATGCGCGTTGCAGGTCTGGTTCTGGGACTGGCCATTCTGGCGGCCGGCGCGACGATGCCTGCACAGGCTCAGACGCTGCAGCCCGAGCGCTTGCCAGGCATGTGCATCTCGATGTCGGGACAGGCAGGTGAGTCGATCAGCGTGCCGTGCGATGGATCAGCGCGGCAGAAGTTCGTGCTGCCGGGACCGGCAGGTGGTCCGATCAGGTATGGCGAGGCCTGCCTCGAGCCAAAGGGGCAGGGATATTATCCGCCGCTGTTCGCCGTGGCGTGTACGGGCGCGCCAGAGCAGCAGTGGATGATGACCGGTGATCGCGAGCTTCGGTCCGGCGCCGGGCGCTGCATCTCGCTGCTGGGTCTGGTTAGCCGGACGGGCGGGATGGTGTTTGCCGGCGAGTGTCCGAAGACCGGCCTGGGTCATGCGTGGGTCGTGCGGAATGTCGACTTCACCAACGTGGTCGAGGGATCGTTTGAATCGAGGGCCCGGCCGGGCATGTGCATCGGATACGATTCCAGCCTCGGTCTTCTGCCCTGCACCGACGCCTATGGTCAGCTGATGAGCTTCGACCGCAAGGCGATGGGGCAGCTTCGCATGATGAGCAGCTGCATCTCCGGAGGATATGCGTTCAGCAGCGTCGGTCTTGGCGAATGCTATGACCTGCCGGACCAGACGTGGATGATGCTCGCGGGTGACCGGCTGGCGAACCAGCGGGTGCAGTGCATCGAAGTGCGCGAGGAGACTGGCCGCGACGTCTTGCGCACGGCGCAGTGCGGGCAGGCGCTGGAGCAGCAGTGGACGTTTCGGCCTGCGCGGCAGCAATAGGTCAGGCGGAAGGTTGTTACCGGGCGGCGGACCTGCGAAAAGCGAGCCGTTACCGGAAGACATTCAGGATGCCTGTCATGGCTGACGATCAGGGCGATCGGATTTCCTCATTCATCGCGCGCCTCACGGACGCGCTGGGGCCGAAGGGCGTGTCGACCGATGCGCACGAGATCGATCCGCATATCAGCGACTGGCGCGGACGCTGGAAGGGCTCGACGCCTGTGCTGGTGAAGCCGGCGTCGACCGAGGAGGTGTCCGCCGCCGTGACGCTGTGTCGGGAGTACGGGCTTGCGGTGAATCCGCAGGGCGGCAATTCGGGCATGGTCAACGGGTCGGTGCCGCAGGGCGAAGTGCTGATCTCGCTGAAGCGCATGAACAAGGTGCGCGAGGTGGATGTGCTCAATGATGCAATGACGCTCGAGGCCGGCGTCATTCTCACGCGGGCGCAGGAGATTGCCGAGCAGAATGACCGGTTGTTCCCGCTGTCGCTTGGCGCGCAGGGCGTGGCGATGATCGGGGGGCTGATTTCGACCAATGCGGGCGGCGTGCAGGTGCTGCGCTATGGCATGATGCGCGATCTTGTTCTCGGCATCGAGGCGGTTCTGCCTGACGGCCGCGTGTGGAATGGTCTGCGGGGGCTGCGCAAGGACAATACGGGCTACGATCTCAAGCATCTCTTCATCGGCGCGGAGGGCACGCTGGGTGTCGTGACTGCGGCGACGCTGAAACTGTTCCCGCGACCGGCCGTGAAGGAGACGGCGTGGGTGACGGTGGCGTCGCCAACGAAGGCGGTGGAGCTGTTGCAGCTGGCCAAGGCGGCCAGCGGCGGGGCGGTGACGGGCTTCGAGATCGTGCCGCAGCTGGGGCTGCAACTGGTGCTCAGGCACATTCCGGACACGCGCGATCCGCTGCCGTCAGGCTTGCCGTGGCGCGTGCTGGTCGAGCTGTCGCTGCCGCGCGAAGACGGTGCGCGTGACATGATGGAGAGCCTGCTCGCTGATGCGATCGGACGAGAGATCGTGGCTGATGCTGTGATCTGCGGCTCAGAAGCGCAGAAGGCGATGGTGTGGAAGATCCGGGAAAACATCGCGGTCGCCGAGCGCGCGCATGGCAAGGCGCTGAAGCACGATGTGTCGGTGCCGGTGTCCAGGGTGGCGGAGTTCATGGAGCGGGGAGCCGCCCTGGCGCACACGATGTCGCCTGGTGCGGATGTGATTGCATTCGGGCATGTTGGTGACGGCAACATTCATTTCAACATCACGCCGCCGCCGGGCGCCGATCAGGAGCGCTTTGTCGAGCAGGACGGGCTGCCGCTGTCGAAGGCGGTGCATGATCTGATCGCAAGTCTCAATGGCTCGATCTCGGCCGAGCATGGCATCGGCAGGCTGAAGCGCGAGGAGTTGGCCTGGCGCAAGTCTGCTGTCGAAATGGACATGATGCGCGCGGTGAAGCGGGCGCTGGATCCGGACGGGCGGATGAATCCGGGGCGCGTGCTTTAGGCCTTCGGCGCCTCGGACGCCGGTTCTGCAGCCTTCTGGCCCTTCGGTGCGCCGAGCCCGTAATAGGCTGTTGCGGCATCGACTGGCTTTGCGACGGGCGTTTCAGCAACCACGGCGGGTATAACCGCGGGCGCAGGAGCGGATGCTGCGACTGGCGGCGGCTCGGCGGGCTTCATGATATTGGCGCCGTAGCGGGCGCGTTCAACCACGCGCTCAGACAGGCCGAGTTCCTGCGCGGTGAAGGCGACCAGGCCGCCGGACTTGCAGAGCATCTGGACGATGTTCTGCCGCGTCTGCAGCTCGAGCATGCGCATCAGGGTTTCGACCGTTGCGGGGTTCGCCTTCTCGAGCATGTCGACGAGATCGTCGAGATGCTCGTTATCGTAGGCCATCGGGCCGTTGGCGAGGTCCTTGTTGATCGGCTTCTGCGGACGCTCGAATGAGAACATCGCCTCGTAGATCTTGATGCCGAGCGGCATGCCCGAGGGGCGGGTTTCGTCGGCGGGGAATTCGATGTCCTGCAGCTCGCGAAGGACGCGCTGCTCGATCTCGCGCTGGTGCTGGAAGACATCCTGGTCTTCATATTCGGAAACGGCGTTGTCGAACAGGTTCTCGATGCGGGCCGCAAGTGTTGTCCCGAAAGACTCCATCTGGGTCGGAATCTGGATGCGGTCGATGTCGAGCTGGAAGGCGACTTTCGGCTTGATGACGAGCTGGCGTTTGTCGGTGGTCGTGGAGTGGAACGGCCGGGGCGCGCAGATGTGGACGCGCAGGCTGATCTCGCCCGTGCGTCTGGCCACCAGGGATTTTTCGAAATAGGCGCCTGCCGCATCGGTCGTCATGATGTTGATGGCCGGGGCGTTTTTCTCGCGCAGGACCTTGATGCGGGGGTCCCAGATCGTCATCGGCGCGCGCAGGGCGCCGTAGAAATCGCCGCCCTTGGTGGTGATGAAGGTCGCGTGGCCCCCGGCGTCATAGGTGCGGGCGGCGCGATAGACGACAAAGATCAGCAGCAGTCCGACAAGGACGGCCCCGACGATTGCGGCGATCTCAAGCATCGACAAGTCCCCACGCGACACGCCATCCCGACTGGCTGCGCCAGACTAGCCTTCCCGCCGGACCCTCACAATTGCCATTCACCAGTATTTCCCGACTGTTGCTCCGCGAATTCTAGCGCGAGCAGAATCACGTCTGCGCAATACCCGCGACAGGACCCGGTTCGACTGCTCGGATATTGCGCCTGGACGCCGCGTTAACCACCGCGGAC
>JBMOGP010000017.1:0-13642 GCA_049318285.1 Hyphomonadaceae bacterium | reverse complement strand
GCATAGGCCGTCGTCGCGCCGACATGGCCGGCGCCGATGATTGCGATACGTTCGCACTGAGGCATAGCTGGTCCTGTGTCCGCTGCTGGCTCACACCCAACGCGCTGGCAGGCGCATGGTTCGTGCAGAGCGTGAGGGCCGGAACCATGACTGGCCCAATGCATCTGTATCTCATGGACGTTCGGCAGCAGGTTCCGCAGGCAGTCCGCGATCCCGCCGAGAGACTGTGCGGCAGCGTGCGGAGTGGCTATGTTCGCCTGACGCAGAGAGGCTGTATGCGCCAGGATTCGCATTCAGGCTGGATGTCGTTCATGGCGCAGCAGACGATCTCGACAACCGCGTGCGCATTGGACTGGCGAGCGCGGACTGGCCCGGCCGGCGTCGTATCTGTTCGCGATGCGCTTGTTGACGGGATGGGCGTGCGCGTGTGCGGACGCTGGGGTTTTCCGCCAGCACATGCCGAATCTCCCGCGCTCACACGCGGCGAGGTGATGCGTTACCTTGCCGAGCTCGCGCTGGCGCCAGCCGCCATACTCGGCAAAACGTCCCTGCGCTGGCGTAGCGAAGAGCCTGACCGGCTGAACGTCAGCGTCACGCTCAGCAGTGACGGGCGCACCGCAAGCATCTTCGCGCCGGATCGGCAACGCGACGTCGGCGCGGATTCCAGGCCCGCGCCATGAAGCGGGCGGTTCTCCGACTGCAGGCAGCATCGCGGCTGCTGGCTGCCCTTCCACGCCGAGGTCAGATGGACCGTGGTTCGCGCGAGCTTCGCCTACTGGGAGGGAGACATAACGAGCTGGACCGCTGGCATTTAGTCGACGACACGTCTCATGTCTCCAGTTCGACATCCCAGTAGAGGTAGTCGAGCCAGGTCTGGTGAAGGTGATTGGGCGGGAATTTTCGGCCCTGCTCCTGCAGCTGGAATGTGGTTGGCCTGTGCGGCCGCACGCTTGGATGCATGCCGATCTCGCGCGCGAGCCGACCGCCCTTGCGCAGATTGCACGGGCTGCAGGCCGCGACGATATTCTCCCAGCTTGTCCGCCCGCCCTTGGAGCGCGGGATGACGTGGTCGAAGGTCAGGTCTTCGTGGCTGCCGCAATAGGCGCATTCGAAACCGTCGCGCAGGAAAACGTTGAAGCGGGTGAACGCCGGCTGGCGGTCCTGCTTTACGAATTCGCGCAGCGCGATGACGCTAGGCAGGCGCATGGCGATCGATGGCGAGTGCACGTATTCGTCGTATTCCGCGACCACATCCACCCGCTCGAGAAAAACCGACTTCACCACCTCCTGCCAGGGCCAGAGGGAGAGCGGATAGTAGGACAGCGGACGGAAGTCGGCGTTGAGAACGAGGGCGGGCCACCCGTTCGGCGCGTGCGTTACTACCTGGGTCATGTGTACCCGTCGCCTTTGACAGGTCAGGCGGCGCAACCCGCCAGGCCCGTCAGGTTCCCCACCTTGCGCCACATGGCTCCAGCAAGCGGGTTGAACGATTCTCTTGCATAACATCGTGACAGGGGGGCGACATGGCAAGCCCTGGCGTCAGGATGCGGTGAAGGTGTGGCTGAAGGGGTGCAGGTTGGGCGTGCACGCCTGCGGCACGCCGGGATCCCAGATTGGGGGACAACCTCCCGCCATCAGGCCGGTGTGAACTGCCTGTGAGGCTTTTGTTCTGGGCCGCCAGATCGATGGAGGGCCCCGGGATTCGGGACGCCCCGCGTGTTTGGCGACGCTGTTGCCAGCGCTGCCGGCAGGAGGAAATAACCCGGACCTGAATCGCCGGCAGGCGTTGGACGTCAGCCTGCGCACCGCGGCCTGCATTTCATCCGCCTGGCGACGTTGAGGCTGACGGCGCGCGGGCCGGCCTGTTCAGAACCAGCACCCCGAAAACGCGTCAGCTCGCTGGCGCGAGAGGCTCTTCACGCTCGCCTGCATCCATCCCGCACCGTTGAACGGTGATCGGCCGCCCATGCGGAATTAAAGTCGCAGGTCCCGATACAGGGTGGGTGCCCGTATCCGGAATCGCCGGGATTGGTTCGTGCAAGTGACTGAGATTGTTCGGATCGAGCGCGAAATCCGAGGCGCCAGAATCGGCCGGTTCTGGTGCGGTCGGGGGCGCGTTGGGAGACGACCTCCCACCTGTCCGCTGGGGAATTGGGCTGGCTCCCTTGGGCCAGGCAACCAGGATTCTCAGAACAAGCCAGAGAACAACTCCGGGGGTGTCGCGAGAATGAGCTGGGGCGGCCTGCACGTTGCTCGTTTCGACAAGGCAGGCGGGGCCCGCCGCTCCGCTATCTGTCGGCGCGCTGTTCGGCTGGCGGGTCCAGCGGCGGGGTTGGGGCGATGGCGGCTGCAGCCAGCGCGATCGCGAGGATGACGAAGGCGGGGACCCAGATGAGGATACGTTTCTGCATCGGCGGATTCCGGCGCGCCTCGACAGATTCAAGGCTCGCCACAGTCGGCGACAGGGCAGTGACAGCCGCCATGGCGTGTTGACGCAGGCTGCGGCGGCGTGTCGCGAAAACGGCCGCGCCAGACGATTTTGCGATGAGACAGAACGTCCCGCTGCGGCGGACTGGGCCCTGTCAGGCGGCTTTGACTGCCTTGGGCGACAGCTTGTAGAGGCCGCGCCGATCCTGCGCGCCTTCGAAGGGCTGCGTCAGACCAATCACGGTCTCGGCGGCGCCGAGCATCAGGAACCCGCCAGGATTCATCGACTGAGCCAGGCGGTGCATCACTTCGGACTTGGTGGGGCTGTCGAAATAGATGAGCACATTACGGCAAAAGATGACGTCGAACTTGCCCAGGGTGTAGGACGGATCCATCAGGTTCATCTTGCGGAACGTCACCATCGAGCGAATGCGCTCGGAGATGCGCCAATGGTCGTCCTGCTGTGTGAAGTGGTGCATCAGCATCTGGATGGGCAGGCCGCGCTGAACCTCGAACTGCGTAAAGAGGCCCTGGCGCCCGCGTTCGAGACAGCGGTCGGAAATGTCGGTGGCGACGATCTCGACAGGCACGCCGCCAGTGAGCGCCGGCTGCTGGTCGATCATCATGGCGACGGAATAGGGCTCCTGGCCCGTGGAGCAGGCAGCGCACCAGATACGGATGCGCTGGCCCTTGCGAGCCTGGGAGAGGACGGGGAGCACGGCTTCCTTCAGGTGGTCGAACGGGGTCTTGTCGCGGAAGAAGAATGTCTCGTTCGTCGTCATCACGTCGACAAGCTGCGTGATCAGGCGCTCGTCACGGCGGGAGCGGACGACCTGGATCAGATCGTCGATCGAGGGCAGGCCTTCCTTGCGCGCAAGCGGAGCAAGACGGCTTTCGAGCAGGTACATCTTGTCGCCGCCGAGAACGATGCCGGCGCGCTTGCGGAGAAGCTGCGAGACGAAGTCAAAATCCTGGCTGTTCACGCAGCTTCTCCGTTCATCATACGCAACGCCAGTGGACCGAGGTCTTTTAGAGGCTTCACGGCTTCAGCGTACCCAGCCGTCGCGACGGCGCCGGGCATGCCCCAGACAACGCTGGTCGATTCATCCTGTGCGATGATGCGCCCGCCAGCCTTAACGACCTGTCCTGCCCCGTCGCGCCCGTCACGGCCCATGCCGGTTAGCACGACGCCAAGCACGCGGTTGCCGAAGGCGGCAGCAGCAGATTCGAACAGCGGGTCTGCAGCGGGGCGGCAGAAATTCACGGGCTCGCCGCGATCGAGCGTGACGATGCGACCGGCGGGTCCGCGCGCGATACGCATGTGCTTGTCTCCTGGGGCAAGGAAGACACTGCCGGGCGCGAGAGCGTCGCCGTCGACGGCTTCACGGCAGCGCTTGCCGATGACGGACTCGAGTTTCTCCGCAAAGACGGGTGTGAAGGTGGCGGGCATGTGCTGGACGATCAGAATCGGCGCCTCGATGCGCCGGGCGATGCCACTGAGGAAGACGGGAAGCGCGGACGGTCCGCCGGTGGAGGCGGCGATGACGAGCACCGAAGACGGCGCAACGATCGCCGGACGGGGGCGCAGGCCGAACGGACGCGATGCCGCCACGCCCGGGCGGGACGTTCCGTGGCGCTGTCCAAGCACGACGATCTTGTCGATGAGGTCGCGGCGATAGGTATCGACGCCGCCCATAGCATTGGCCTGGGGCTTGGCGATGAAGTCGGCAGCCCCGAGCGAGAGAGCTTTCACGGTCTGCTGCGCACCCTGAGTCGTCAGGGTCGAGGCCATGATGATACGGGCGTCGGGCGCAAGGCGACGGAGATGCGGGAGAGCGGTGAGGCCATCCATGTTCGGCATCTCGATATCGAGCACGATGACGTCAGGCTTTGTGGTGGCGGCCTCAGCGACAGCCTGCTGTCCGTCGGCACAGACCTTCACCAGATCGACACGCGCGTCCTCATCGATCCAGCGGCGCATGAAGCCACGCACGATTGCACTGTCGTCCACGAGCATGACGCGGACGCGACGGTCGGATTCAGGCTGGCGGACTGCAAGCGTCACTTTTTCTCGGTTCAGACTGGGGACTCAGCAGAGGCCGACTTCGTTGAACTTGGATTCGATGATCTCAGAGTCGAACGGCTTCATGATGTATTCGTTGGCGCCGGATCGCATCGCTTCGGCGATGTGGCTCATATCGTTCTCAGTGGTACAGAAGACGACGGTGGGTCGCTCGCCGCCCGGCTCGCGGCGCAAGGCGCGCAGGAAGTCGATGCCGTTCATGACGGGCATGTTCCAGTCGAGCAAAATGCAGTCAGGCATGGTCTTGCGGCAACACTCGAGCGCCTGGGCGCCGTCGGCGGCCTCGTCGGCCTCGAAGCGGAGGTCCTCGACAATGCGTCGGGCGACTTTCCGGACGACCCGGCTATCGTCGACAATCAGGCAGCGTTTCATGACCGATCCCTCAAGCCGCAGCTGCGGCGCTTCCCTGTCCGGCGCAGGCGAGCATCTGGTCGATGTCCATGATGACGAGCAGCCGGTTGTCGAGGCGGTAGACGCCGCGAGATACGGCTGACCATGTCGCATCAAGGTTAACGGGATTTTGCTCCATCTCGGCGTCGTCGAGCCGGACAACATCGCCGATCTCGTCGATGACCATCCCAAAGCTTTCGCCGCCATACTCAACGCCGATCGCAAGGCTCTGCTCTTTATCAGTTTTTTCTCGTGCCGGCAGACCAAGGCGGCTGCGGGCGTCGATCGCGGTGACGATTCGTCCGCGAAGATTGAGCACGCCCGCAATTTCCAAGCTTGAGAGAGGAACGGGCGTCATCCGGGCGGGTCGGAAAACGTCACGAATTTCGGTGACGCTTAATCCGAACAGCTGCTCGCCGATCCGGAAAGTGACGTATTCGCGACTGCTCATGCGGCTTCTCCGCTGCGAAGCGCGCGCTGGATCGCGTCCAGCAGCGCGTAACGGTCTGATTTCGGGACTGCTTCTCCGTCCCGGCGGCTGGAGAGTGGGATGACCTGCGCTCCGGCAACGTTGTCGATCGGGCTATCGGCGTCGGTGAGCACCACGTCGAACGTTGCGCCAGCGGCAAGGCGCGCCCTCGCCTCTTCGAGGCCTTCGGCGACGGTGACGTCATAGCCAGCGGCGCTCACCATAGGGGCGAGAAGGTTGCGGAAGAAGGGGTGGGACTCGATGAGCAGGACACGCTTGCGGTTGACGCACGGGTCCGTCTCGATGGCAGCAGAAGCCCAGGCCGGTTCGGCCTGGCTGAGGTAGTGGCCGACATCGACAATCTCGGTCGACTTGCCCTTGAGCACGGCCGTGCCGAGGACGCCGGGCGACTGGCCGCCGAGCTGAATGTCGAGCGTTTCCTCCACGATGTCGAGGATGGAGTCGACAGCGAGGCCGACCACGACAGAGCCCTGACTGAACACGAGCACGGGCTGGCGGCCTTCGTGGCGGACCATTCCGCCGGCTGGGACCAACGGCATTATGCGGCCGCGGTACTGGACGACGGGGCCGCGGCTGGTCATCTCGATGGTAGAAGCGTCGAGGTCTTCGAGACGCGTAACCAGCGAAAGCGGGCAAGCGCACGGCTCGGATCCGCCGGCCGAGAAGAGCAACAGGCTAACCTTGTGCTCCGACGTCTTTGCGGCGGCGGCGGCGGCGCGGGACTGTTCGTTGAGCAGGCGGTTCACGCTGCGCTCGACATTGGCGACAGAGCGCGAGATGCCGTTTGGATCGAGGATCATGATGACGGAGCCGTCGCCCAGGATGGTGGCTCCCGAGTATTCGGACATGGCGCCGAGACGCTTGGAGAGAGGCTTCACCACGATTTCTTCGGTGTCGAACACTTCGTCGACGATCAGGCCAAAGCGCAGTTCGCCAACCTGCATGATGACGATACAGGCGCTGCGGTCGCCGCGGTCTTCGTCGACGATCAGTTTGAGGCAGTCGGAGAGAGCGACCAGCGGCAACAGGTGATCGCGCAGGCGCAGGACGCGCGTCGAGTTGATCAGCTCGATCTTGTGCTCGAAGCGCCTTCCGGCGCGGACGAGCTCGAGTACGGACAGTTGCGGCAGGGCGAAGCGGTGGTCCTCGACGCCGACGATCAGCGCCGAGACGATGGCGAGGGTCAGCGGGATCTTGATGATGAAGGTGGTGCCGTGGCCCAGGCGCGAGCGCAGATCGATTGTGCCGCCGATCAGTTCGACATTCGTCTTCACCACATCCATGCCGACGCCGCGACCTGAGATATTGGTGACCTTTGCAGCGGTGGAGAAGCCAGGCGCGAAGATGAGGCGGTGGATCTGGGCGTCGGTCATCGGCATGGATTCGGCGATGTCGATGACGCCCTTCTCGATGGCTTTCGAGCGGATGCGGTCGGTGTGGAGGCCGGCGCCGTCGTCGGATATCTCGATGAGGATGTGGCCGCCCTGATGATAGGCGCGCAGCTTGATGGTGCCGTTCTCGGACTTGCCTGCGGCGAGCCGTTCTTCGATGGTTTCGACGCCGTGATCGCATGAGTTGCGGATCATGTGGGTGAGCGGATCCTTGATCAGCTCAAGCACCTGGCGATCCAGTTCGGTGGCCTCGCCTTCCATGACGAGGTCGATCTTCTTGTGCAGTTCGTTCGACGCGTCGCGCACGATGCGGGGGAGTTTTTTCCAGGCGGAACCGATGGGCTGCATGCGCGTCTTCATCACGCACTCCTGCAGCTCGGCAGTGACGCCTGAGAGACGTTGCAGAGGGGCCTTGAACTCGCTGTCTGTGGAGTTGCGGAGGATCTGCAAAAGCTGGTTTCGGGTCAGCACAAGCTCTGACACCATAGTCATCAGCGATTCCAGCACGTCGACATTGACGCGGATCGTGCTGGCGCCGAGGGCACTCTTCTTGTCCTCGTCGTGATCAGGCGTGGCGGCCACGGCAGCGGCGACAGCGGCAACGGGCGCGACCGACTTTACCTCGACCGCTTCAGGACCTTCAGTGGCGTTGAAAGCCGCTTCGAGATCGGCGAGTGAGACTTCACCGGGGCGGAGGAAGCGGCCCTGGTCGGCGTCCCACCTGCCTTCGCCTTCAGCCGGTCCAGGCGCGGCGACGATGACAGGCGCTGGCTTTGGCGGCGGCGGAGCAACGGCCACGAGGCCGCCTTCAGAGGCGCGTTCGAGTTCGGCGATCATATCGCGATCGTCGCCCGGAGGTTCGACCTGCTCAGTGGCAAGATGGGCGAGAATTGACTTGATGCGATCAATGGCGGCGAGGGCCAGCGAAACCGCATCAGGAGTGACTGGAAGTGCGCCGTCGCGGAACTTGCCGAGCAGCGTCTCGCCAGCGTGGGCGATAGACTCGAGCCGCGGAAGGCCGATGAAACCGCACGTGCCCTTGATGGTGTGGACGAGGCGGAAGATACTGTTGAGCGTCGCCTTGTCTTCGGGCTGGCTTTCGAAGCGGACCAACTCGGTATCAATGACATCGAGGCTCTCGGCAGTCTCGGTCAGAAATTCGCTGAGAAGATCATCCATGGCGGGTTTCCGCAGCACGCGTAGTTTTATGCTCCAGGCCAACAAGGCCCTCCCGGGGTTAAGATTTCGCTTCGCGGGATTCAGATATACCGACGTTTGGACGGCATCCGGACGCCAACGTTACCCTGCCGGGGCGCCTGCGCGCCCGTGAACCCTGCCCTCTTCCTTGGATACGACCCTTTGGGCCTCATCAGGATGAGGGCCATTTGCATCTGGATGCCCTCCCCGCGCCCTGACAACCGCGCAGCGACGTCTCGGAGGACAAGGGCAGGCTGGCGAACGCGAGCGCCTAGAGAGGGGCCAGCGGACCGATACAGGCGAGGCCGGCGGCTTGCGGGACAGCGCGGGGCTCTATGCTGAAGCCTGCTTCTTCGGCGAGGACGCGAGTGAAATAGGGCTGGATCGCACCGCCGCCCCAACCGCCGCCGGGCTCCTTGCCCTCAAGGGCATCGAGCACTTCGCTCTTGAGCTTGGAGAACTGGCCGCGCGCCTCGACATCGAGCACCAACTTGTTGCCCTGCTCCTTGGCAGAAACCACGCAGACGCCGCGGGCGGACGGCTCGATCATGATCAGCGCCATGTTCATCAGCAGACGGATCTGGCGGTTGGTTATGCGCTGGGTTGCGATCTGCCAGTCGAGTTCGGTGCGTGAATTGGTCGCGAAAAGCTTGACGAAAAGGTCCCTCGCCTCGCCAGTGCTGCAGAAATTGTCGTTGATCGACAGGATCTGGCTGCCGTGGGCGAAGCGGATGAAACGAAGCTTGGCCTCGAGGGTGGCAAGGCCCGTGCGCAGGGCCTTTTCGCCTTCTGCCTTCATGGCCGGGCCGAGGCTGTCATCGAACATGAGCTCCATGCTCTGCATCATCGATGTGAGTGGTGACGCCACATCATGGCAGATGCGCGAGGCAACAAAGGACGCCAGCCTGGTCGAATCCATCATAGCAACAGCTCTCCCGCCCCGAATGGGCCGCCCAAACGAATCGGAAGCTAGCTGATTTGGAGTCCAAGCCCCAAGCCGGAATTAGGCACCATCCGAGTCCGTTCCATAACCGCTCTTCTCGTCGGGTACGTGATCGTGATGGCAGGAGCACGCGCTGTAGAAGGACAGCGCGAAGAGACCTACGGCAAGCAGCACCAAGCCCTTTGCGCGGAGTGCGAAGGCGATCACGAAATGCGCGTTTGGAAAGCCTTTTCCGCCAATAACCCGCGCCGCGCCGCCCGCCATGAGCGCTACTGGAACAAGCACGAGCGCGAGGATGACAATAGTCTTGCGTGATAAAAGTCGTGACAACGCAAACGCTCAGCGGAGGTGAATCCGCCGGGCGCGCGCATGTGTTGCTGCAAACGTTAACGGGCGCACGGTCCGTTAAGGTTTTTTCCTCCACGGATCACCCGGGCCCGACTTGAGCACCTCGCCAGACTCGGCGTTGGCGAAGAGCTTCTCCGCCATGGCCGCGGCGACGGTCGAGACCGGATCGCCAGCCTTCTGCGAAATACGCGTGTATTCGGCGAGGCGGCCAGCGTTGATCTGGTCGACCTTGCGCTTCACCTCGGCGGAGACCCGGCCCGTGTCGGCGATGCCGAGATAGCCGTCAAACTGCTCGCCGATTATACCTTGCGCCTTGGCCTGTTCGATGACCGGGTCGGCGGCGTGCGCGACCATAAGCGTGGCTGCCGCGAACATTGCGACGCACCATGTGGCGAATTTCTTGAACATGCCCATGACAGGCTCCTTTTTCCCGCCTCAGAAAAGATTGGGATTGGCAGCGATCGTGTCCTCGAGATCCTTGTCGAGACGATAGCGGATCTCCTGGTCGATCTTCACATTAAGGTTGATCGTGATCGGCTTGTCAGACGCCTCAATGCGTACCGTTGGCGTGCATGCGGCGATGCCGGCTGCAAGCGTGAGCGCGACGCCCGCGGCCAGCGCCAGTCTCGCTGCCGGGGGTCTCGTAGATGCTTCAGGCATCGCCTGCTCCGTTGGTTGGGTCGCCGGAGCGGCCTGGGTTGCAAGCCTTGCCTCTTCGCGGGTCTGCGTCAATCGGGCTGTCAATGACGCGCCTCCCGCTCGCTTTGCTCCTGCGCCTGTTTGATTGCGGCACCGATGTCAGGCTTCTGGAAGGTCGAGGTCAGCAAGGGTACCAACGCGCTGTCGATGCCGATGTTCAACTGGAATGGCTGCCCGCCCAGTACGTCAGGATTGCGGCCGAGCACGCTCAGCTTCAGCAGCATCTGTCCGGTCAGGTTTCCATCGAGTCCCACTTCCAGCACCTCATAACGAAAGTCCTTCAGCGCATCGAACAGCATCTTCGAGTTTGCGTCCGCTTGCGCCGCAGCATCTCCCGGCGATCCTGAATACTGGATAACGCCCGGCATCACTGACTTGAGAACAGCATTGTCGATCTTGGCTGAACCGGTCGTGAATACGACGGGAAACTCGCCGCCGACGACGCCGGCGAGTTTCAGGTCTGGCAGCTTGAACTGGTCGGCGAGGACGGCGAGGTCCCAGTTGAGGGCGCGGGCGACAATGCGGTTCTCGGCGCTGCCGGAAAACGCGAAGAGATCGGGATCGACGCGGATGAAGCCGCCGACGAAGGGCCATTCGGCGCGTTCGAGCTGGATCGCGTCAAAGCCGACAAGCTGGAAATCGATCGTGCCTTTCTCGATTGGCAGGCCGAATGTGACCTTGTCGATGCTGATGCGCTGGCCGGGCGCGGACTTGAGATTGAAGAGGTCGGCCACGTCGATGCGGCCAGAGACGCCTTCGAACACGCCGGCGGAAGCGAGGACGAAGCCGAGCTTCTTGAGGTCGAGTACGCCGGACGCCTTGAAGCCGTCGGCGTCCCACGCCGCAGCGCCGCCGATGTCGAGGCGGCCGGTGACGTTGGCGGGGCCGATGAGAAGGGGCGAGAGATCCTCCGGCTGGAACTGGCGGGGGCGGAAGATTAGCGGGGTGGGTTCGAAGGTCAGACCGCCGGCGCCTGTATCGAGATCATGCTGGCCCCTGACCTGCGCGACCTGAACGCCCGATTTCGCTACGTTGAACGCGCCGGTGAAAGTAAGCGCGCTATCTTGCAAATCGCCTTCGCCGCGGAAGCTCGCCTCGGAGAAACGTTTGGCCCCTGCGGGGTTCGGATCGAAGATGCGCATGGCGACGCCGGTGAGTGCACCGCTGAGGCTGTTGCCCTGCCCTGAGAGATCGAACCTGGCGGTCAGGTCGGCGACGTTGGCATCTTCGGTTTTCACCGAACCGCCATCGAAGGTCCCGGTGATTTTCCAGCCGCGCGTAAGATCGAGCACGCCCTTGATGCCCTCGATGCGGATCGGGACCGGACGCTCATCCAGCTTTAGGCCGATGGTCCAGGGCTCGGCGTCGAGATTTGCGCGGAAGCCGCCTGCGGTCCGCCAGCCGATGTCGGCAGCGCCGAGAACTACGTCGGCAGAATAACCATCGCCGGTGACAGGCATGCGGACGGCGGCGAGCCTGCCCTGCCCGACGAGATCATCTGCCGTGCGCTGGGCGAGACGGCCGATGGGCGTGTAGCGAAGCGCAGCGGCGCCGAGTTTCGTGTCGCCGTAGGAGGCGGACTGCCATTCGATCACGGCGCCCTTCGGCGCATCGGCGATGAAACTGGCTGCGTGCCAGCGGGAAACGACCTCGGCCGTTGCCCGCACGCCTTTCCAGACACCGCCGGCGAGCGCACCGTCGAGACGGATGGAGAGATGGCCTGCTGCTGCGCCAGCCTCTGCATCCGAGGAGAGATCGAGGCCAGTGAACTCGGCGGACAGTGTGTCTGCGCCGACCCGCCAGGAGCGGAGTGTTGCAGCGCCTGACAGCGCGATGCGCTCCGTCGTGCCTTCGGCCTTGGCGAGATTGATGGTGACGGGCGGCGCGCCTCCACCCCGGAGCGACAAGGAGCCTGCTGCTGTCCAGGCGCCCCCCGTTGTGGTGAAGGTGGCGACAGGCGCGTTCATGTTCGTTGATACTGAGAGCGTCAGCCCGCTGGCCGCTTTCAGCGTGGCACCGGCGCTCAATGAGACGAGCACACCCTTCGATGCGGCGCTTGCCGACCACGGAGTGGACACGCTGAAATTCTGCGCCGCGCGATCGATAGTGGCGCGCAACGCCTCGCCGAAGGACGGCAGGACGGATGCGAAGGCTCCGGCGGCGAGATCGGAGATAATCGCGCGCTGCTGGGTGCGGAGCATGGCGGACGAGATGGTGGCTTCGCCATCGGACACGGTAAGCGTGTCGCCATCGACCTGGATCTTGCCAGCGATATCGATACGCCCTGCGAGGGCCTGGGGCGTTGAGAGGCCTTCGGCGATGAGCGAAAGGTCACCGCCGGAGCCGGAATTCGATGGCGTGATGAGGGCGGCGAGCGTGGCCCCGCTCCAGGCGATGTCCGCCAAGGCGCCCTCGCCCGTCGTGGCGTTGACCTGCAGGCGACGTACGCTGGAAAGCCAAGCGCCGAGCGAGAATGTCTCGCCGCCGATCGCGGCGGATTCGACTGTCGCCATTGCCTGCGTCGCCGAGAGGCTGGTCGTTTCGGTGGAGACCGTGCCGAGCTGCACCGCGCCTTCGCCCTTCAACACGCCTGCCGACTGTTGCAACGTTGCGTCGACTTGTACGTCGGCTAGGCGCACGCCCTGTGAAACGAAGTTCGCGAGATCGACCTTGAGCGCTGCGGAGATCTCCTCGCCGGCAACCCTTACGCGCAGGCGTGCAGCAGAGAGTTCCATCGTGCCGCCAACGAGACCAAGCGATGTCGGGGGCGCTGCGATGTCGACGACGAAGGCGTTATTGCCGGCGGCCATGATCGTACCGCTCGCGTATACGGGACCCGACAATGTGTCGCCGATCAGCGTGACGCGCGTGAAGGCGAGACGCGGCGGAGGTTGCGGCAGCGCGTCGCCCGGCTTGGTGAAATTCGTGATCGCGGTCTCGAGGTCTCCGAACAGAGAGCGCTTCCCGGTAAGGTCGAGGCGGACTGTGACTTGATCGCCCGAGACGGCTGTCGGGCGTAGCGAGAATGGTCCGGTCCATGCGAAGGTGATCACGATTTCGCGTGCAGTCAAAGCTGCGTCAGAGGTGCCGGGCGCGCGGGCGTCGATGTCGGTTAACGTAATGCCGCCGAGGTCGAGACGCGTAATCGAAAGCTTGCAGGTGAGGCTTTGACCCCCGCAAACACTTCGCGCAATCGTTTCGGCTATGGGTTGCCGAAACAACCAGAGAGCGAGCCCGAGAATCCCCAATGCGGCGAGAAAGAGGCCGGCTCTGCGGCCTATCGCTGCGCTTTGGCGGGGCTGAGCAAGGTTTTCTTCAGTCATTGGGGCCTAAAACATACATTGGTCCTTGTGCTATAACACCTGAACGTTTTTATCTGCTTAGTCGGTCGCCGCTCGCACAGAACATCGCGGGGTAGCGGCTAACCGGACAATCTGTTCCGTAAGGAACTCTCGGAGCACCCATGAAAAACGTATTGTTTGATTGGGGGGTGGGTGCGGCTGCGGCTGTACTTATTGGGGCTGGACTGGTCGCGGCAGGCGCATCGACGCGCGCCGTTGAAGCGGAAGCGACAACTGAGACTGGCCCTGACCCTCGCGAACTGATGGCTTCCATTACTAGTGCTCGGGAGAGCGTGGACCTCGCAAGCGAGATGAAACGCGTTTCCGTTCTGC